>JAAFJK010000330.1:22668-28339 GCA_013298105.1 Cytophagales bacterium | reverse complement strand
ATAGAAGCCGTTTTTTCATTGATAAGAAAAATATTATCCGCTTGTTTGAGGTCATCTATAGCGTAGAAAAAACTTTTTGAGTTTTTTCCGTCTTTGAACTTAAAGCACTTGAGTTGCTTGAGTTTATTGCTGAAAAGACTATCCAATTTGATTGCGCCCAATTCTTGCATGAAAGTAGCATAATCTTCGTCTTCGAGTTCTTCGAGCCACGTATTGATAAGTTCGGGATTGCCTTCTAAAATCAAATCGCGTAAAGTCCAGACACGCAAACCAAGTTTGGCGTTGTTTGCGGCATCTTTTTGGATAACTTCGTCTTGCGGATTTGTCCAATAAAACCATTCCTTGCCTATGCCTATTTGCATAGGTTCTATAGGCAAGTTCGTGCCTTTGATGATAACCAAATCTTTCGCAAACGCATTGTTTTTGCGTGTGGGAATATTCGCCTGAATGTACTGCAAAAGCGGTTCGTAAAAATGCGTATTCAAAAGCGGAGCGTCATATTCTTTGGACTTCTCACTCAATAGCAACGCTTTGTATATCAGTGCGTAACGCTCAAAATTATCTGTTTTGTATTTGTTGAGTTTCTTTTTGAGGGCTTGCGCAATGTATTTGAACGTTTCGATATTTGCCTCGCCTTGGTCATCTAAGCGTGTGCGGTCTGTGATTTTGGCAAATGACGTGCTATGCACAAAAAAAGCCAAACTGTGGCGTTCATTGCGCATCGGGAAAAATTGGTAAATGCTGGGCGCACTTTTCAGGGAAACTGCATGAGCAGTTTCTTGCAAAAAGCCCAACGAAATGTCTATAGGGCAGAATGGAAATTCAGGGTCTATGCGCTTAAATTCCTCACTTTCGGGAACAATGGAAAAATTCTCCATTGTTACAGGATAGCGGGCTATGACTTCCTCTTGCAAAGCCACTTTTTGCAATGTTTTGAGTGTGTTCATGGCGTAGCCAATGCCCGATTTGATATTGACAAGCGACTCTTTCAGTTTTTCGTATTTTTTCGCACCAAATTTCAAGAAAAACATCGAGCCTTGATTAAGCGAAAGTTTTTCTATAGAACTTTTGTGTTTTTGTAAAAAAGCTACCAATTCATCTAATTCTTCAGGTTTGAAAAGTATTTGCGCTTTGTAATCTAAATCTTTGACTTCCTCGCCTAATGCGGTAGGAAAGCAGGCAAGGATAATTTTCAGCAACCAAGCCGAGTCCGCGCCTTGTATCTGGCTATCGAAGGTAAGTTGCTCGCCTTTTTGGTAGGCAAGGAGCGTGTCTAATTGATTTTGAGAATGCCAACTGAAAAGTAGAGGTCCCGCAAGGTCGCGCACCAACTCATCTGCGCCATCAGACTTGCCTAAAAGTCGGTAGGCAAGTTTAAAACCTATGCCATAACGCCCAATTTTCCCGCAATTTTCGGGTTTGGTTTTGTCTGCTTTTGTGCCTTGAAATGAGTTCAGCAATGCCTTGAGGTCTTTTTCTGAAAAGGGCTTGCCATTGTTTAAGACCATAAAATATTGCTCATCATAGATAATGGCACATTCTGTCGATTGGCTGTCTGCCGCGTTTTGCAAAAATTCGTACATCGCTTGCTCGTCTTGAGCATTTTGCAATTTGGGTGTAAGGTCAGCTTTGATATTATCGACAATGCCGTTTACCATTTTATAGAAGCCACTTTTGCCATTTTGGGCATTGCTTCCTATAAAATTTTCGTCCCAGTGTTCCATCGTGTAACCTTGTTCTTTACACCATTGAGAGCGGAAAGTTTGCGCATTTTTGACTTGCATACGTTAATAGGTTTGTTTTTTGTGTGTAAAATTAGCATTACTTCTCAAAAAATCCAAATTTTTCAGAAGAAATATATTCCGCAAATATACAGTTATTTTTCAAAATAATGTAAGTGTTCCTGTTCTACAACATAAAAACACACAACTCTATTTTTTTAAACCCCTTTAGACAAACTTCTACAAGAATTTGGCGTTAAATCTATAACTTACCTTACCTCCTTCAAAATCTTAACGCCTACCCATGAAGATTAACATTTTGGCGATAGCCAAGTATTTACCCCAGAACAGGATTGCGTCCAGCACATTAGACCAGATAGCCAAAGGCAAAATAGGACGCATCGAGAAAAACACAGGCGTACAATTCAGACATCATATCTCTGGCAATGAAACTATCTGTGAAATGGGTGCAAGCGTGTTAAAAAATGCCCTTCAAGTGGCTGAATTAGCACCCAAAGACATCGATTTGTTGTTGTTTGCGGGGGCGTGTTTTGACTATCCTGTGCCACACAACTCTGTGCTTATCAAATCCAAAATAACAGACGACAGCGTAAATTTTAATTGCATAGACATTCATACTACTTGCCTAAGTTTTTTATCTGCTTTGGAGATAGCACATTTATATTTGCAGACCCAAAAATACAAACGCATAGCTATAGTATGTTCAGAGATTTCTTCGCTTACGCTTACGCCCAAAGATGAGAAGGTTTTTGGACTATTTGGAGATGGTGCCGCCGCTATGGTAATAGAAAGTTCGCCTGAAAAAGGCTACTTGCCTACCCATACCGTATTCAAAAACTATCCTTCGGGGGCTTTGTATGCGCAAGTGCCTATCGGGGGCATCAATCGAGGCTTTTACAATACACCTGAAGATGACGATTATTATTTTAAAATGGACGGAAAAAGTCTTATCAGACTTACTACCAAGCACTTGCCTGCCTTCATAGACGAATTAGAAAAAAATACAGGCTACAAAATAACAGATTTTGATAAAATAATAACGCACCAAACCAGCCGATATGGGAATGAATATTTGCGCAAAACTTTCAAACTTACAGATAGTCAGGTTGTAGAAACGCTTGCTTTTTATGGTAACTGTATTTCGGCTTCTCTGCCTTTGGGTTTGGCGTATCTTTGGGACGATGGATATGGTTTTGAAGGTAAAAAAATCTTACTTCTTGGTACAGGGGCAGGCTTGACTATAGGCGCGATGGTACTGGTATTTTGAGTTTGATAACGACATAATTAATTTGTAAAAAAGGCACGCAGATAACGCGGATTTTACAGATGACAACAGATTTTTTAATTTCTGAAATAGACTTCTTGCGAAAGTCTTTTTAACCCTTCTCCATTTGGAGAAGGGCAGGGTTGAGGTATCAGAAATAGCACTTTCGCAAGAAGTCTAATATAAAAATCCGTAAAAATCCGCTTAATCTGCGTTATCCGTGTGCCAAAAGCATTGACAAAAACGCTACTAATCTTTAAATTCGTTATCAAAGTGTTAGAAAAAAACTACCCTCAAAGAAAGGTAGTTTTTGTCAAGATGTGATTATGGTTAATTTTATTTTTTTAAGAACCTAAAAACATCAAGAAAGAGAGCAGAAGTTTGCTTCTTATACTTTTGATTTGCCAATACATATAGCTTTATTTTAAAAACCAAAACCTTTTTGCAAAATTAGTTTTGTTTGGTTTTTAGGCGTTTAAGCTATTGTTATGATTTTATAAAATTTGTTTTTGAGCAAAAGCACTACTTCACAGCCTTAAAAATCATTTCTACGCGCCTATTTTTGGCTCTACCTTCTTCAGTGGCATTGTCTTTCTTGGGCTGAGCAAGCCCAAAACCTTGCGCTGTAAGTCGTTCGGCTTGGACACTGTGGGCTATGAAATAGGCTCTGATAGCATCTGCACGCGCTTGAGAGAGGGTAAGATTGTGGGCGGGTGTGCCTACGTTGTCAGTATGTCCCTCAAGGCGCAACTTGCCTGCGGGATAGCGTTGCAAAAGGGCTACGACATCATCTAATATCTGGTACGATTCAGGCAAAATAGTGGCTTCATTGGTCTTAAATTGGACATAACTTGCGCGTTCGAGTATTTTTTCTTCTTCTGGAGTTATTTTTATTTCTTCGACAGGTGGGGAGGCAAGCTCAATCACTTCTACCAAATCTATAAAATAATATGCCCAATCTTGAAAAATAGCCTCATTCAGCCCATATACTTTTCGCGCATCACTCCCATCAGGCGCAAAATTGCCAATAGTAAAATATGGGTAAGTGTCTTGGGCTGTATATTCTTGTGAGAATTTTCTCCATGTGCGCGCGCTTACTGTATCAGGCGTTACGACAGTCGCTTGGGGTTGGAGGGCTTCGTTGGTCTGCTGGGTAGGCAAGTTCAAGAAAAATCCAACCCCTATTTTGGTAGCCCATGCCCCAAGTGCGCGTCCTTTGCCTTGACAGTAGTAAAAACTAATTTGGTATTTTTTATTTTTCTCTAAAGGCTTCTTGAGCTTGATGCACATATATTCGCGGGTATTGCGTTTATTGAAAGTGATGACACCGCCTATTCCTTTGCCTGAATAGGGCTTTATCTCCATACCACGCGCCCACGAAGGGGTAGGCAAGCGGGCATCTCCCAAGCCATCTGTGTGCAAAAAATCAGGCGTGGCTTTGAGTGGCAAAGAACCTTCTGTATTCGCGCCTGCAGGATTGAACCAATCACGTAATTTGAAAAATTCACTGGTAGTTTCGGGCAATTCGTGGTAATATTCAAAATCAGGATTTGGCACAAGATTCGTGTTTTGAGCCTCTACTCCCTGCAAAGCCCACAAAAAATAAAATAATATAAAGTATCTCATCAAGCACATGAACGTTACTTTAGTCAATTTCGATATACCAAAAATAACAGAAATTACAGAACAGGCTGTAGCACAGGCTTCCAGCCTGTTGTTTTCAAGTCATAAACAGGCTGGAAGCCTGTTCTACAGTTTTGCCTCCGCAATAACTTTCGAAGAATCGTTATTTTTTGTACAGAGATAGCATACTGAATTTGCCCTTGCCTACCCACGCAGGCAAGGGCGTTAGTAGCGGCTATAACTTGACAGATATAAAAGTTTCCACTTCGGCATCATCGCCTCCGTTGTGGTACTTTTCGCCATGCACTGTAAAGTCAGCACGATAGGCGCGGACTTGATTTAGGGCTTCTTTTTGCCATATTTCCAACCAAGTATTGACAACGGCTTCAGGCATTTTGCCCTTTGATACGAATTTTTGATAGACATCAGTATCTATAGTCAGCCCCACAAATCCTGCGGGAATATTCTCCAACGAGCTTACAGACATTCCAATAATGGTCGTATAAAAGCCCGTAAAGTCGCTTTCATAATCCGTATAAACGGCATAGATTTCCTCACTTACTTTGTTGGGGACTTGGTTTTGGATATTTTCGCCCCAAAATCTACCCCACAACGCCTCAAGGTCTTGTGAGGCTTGTCCATGTTGGTTGGTTGTTCGGATTGAAATGCCGACTATATACAGTTTTTCGATGGTTTGATAGTTCATTTTAGCTAAAGATAGGTTAAATCAGTAGCAAAGATAAACAAAAAATAAATATTTACACTTTTTTGTTAAATAAATAGTTTTATTTTTACTAATTTAACACCTTGCCTGCCTACGCGCTGTGGGCAGGCAAGGATTAACAACGCATTATCAAACCTTTTTTAAAATTTTGTGTATAAGATATATGTAGTTCATTTTTTGGATTGATAACCGTAAAACTGCAGCACGTACTTCAAACCTCTTACCTCGTACCTCCCCATGCGTTTTTTATTTCTACCTTTTTTATTTTTATTTTCCCTGACCTTGCCTGCCCAAAAAGCCAAAAAGCCGAAATACAGC
>JAAFJK010000330.1:0-22650 GCA_013298105.1 Cytophagales bacterium | reverse complement strand
TTTATGGAAGTTGCGCTCGGTAGTGAGTACGGCAATTCGGAAAAAGTCATAGCCAAATGGCAAGATGAAGTCCGCCTCTATGTGGCAGGAGAGCAAATTGCGCCTGTCCAGCAAGAAATCACCAAAATCATCAAAGAGCTAAACGCACTCATGAACTCTGCTTCTATCCGCGAAGTGGGGCAGGAAAGTGAGGCAAATCTTATCTTGTTTTTGGGCGATAGACAAACCTATATAGACCGCTACGAGCCAAAGGCTTCGCGTTATCAAGATTTGGGCTTTTTTTATATCTATCCAAATGAGGATAAAATATTTGAACGTGGCAGCCTCTACATAGATACTGAGCGTATGCAAGCGAATGATACACGATTCCACTTTTTGCGTGAGGAGCTTACCCAAAGTCTGGGACTTATGAATGACTCTATGAAATACAGCGAAAGTATATTTTATCAAAAGTGGTCTTTGACCAATACTTTTTCGCCCTTAGACAAACAACTGATAGAAATGCTCTACTTACCAAAAATAAAAGCAGGTATGAATGCGCAAGAAGTTAAACGAATTTTAGAAAGTGTTGAACGATAAAAAGCAACCTTTTGTAGAAAAAAAAGGTCTTGTCCATACAACCGACATCAAAAACACCTAACTTTGCACCATAATCTATTTTTTTTAACACTCCCACAAAAAACAATGAAAAAAATTGCTGTTTATTGCCTACAATTCCTTGCGGTCGTAGGTATCGTTCACTCACAAGCTGTGGCACTTCTGACCCCGTAACGCCTCAAGGAACGCCTACTATCACGGCTGTCATTGATCCTACTGCTGGATATAGCAAACCAAGCACACAAACCTACTTCAAGTTTGAAAAAGGCGACAGAATCAAAGTCCGCGTAAATGCTACTGTACCTGGTGGCGTACAAATATTCAACATCACTAAAGGTTCAAGTAGTACACAACTTACCTACAGCCCTTTGGTAGCGGCTGGCGCGGCAAGCATCAATCAAGTGATTGAAATACCTGTAACAGAAGATTTTAATGCAACTACACCCGCAAACAACGTCATCACTGTAAACTTCAATGTGAAGAACTCACAAGCGACAGCACTTACTGTAGCTAAATTCCAATACGAAGTAACAGCACAAGGACAAGGTGGTGGCGGTGGTGCCGCACTACTCCTACGTGCAAGTGCAAACGTAAATATGGGTTCACAGCTCTCTACGCTTCCAAGCTATGCCGCAAGTCAAGCTCTTAGCACTGGCTCTACGCTCGGACTCTACAGCACTACTCAAGCAGGTGCCGCAACAATGGCTCAAAAACAATCTATAGATTTGACTTTTGGTGTAGCAAATGCAAATGACGACAATGCAGGTCTTGGTGCCGCCGCTACAAGACCACGCCTTATCTCACCTACTGCACGTACTGGAGCAGCAGGAAATCTTTTTAACAATCCTATGGGAGCTGATGCACGCAACACTACGTTCAAAACTACTACGCTTACGGAAGCTAATCTTACAGCGATGACAGCTTCTGGTGTAAATAACATTGACCACAGCACAGGTGCAACACAGTTTGTTAATATAGCGGCTGGCAGTGTATATAGTTTTGTAAACCAACAAGGTGCCAAAGGTTATGTATTGATAAAAACACTAACAGGTGCTGGTGATAACAGAGATGCCAATATCACTGTAGTAGTTCAACAACTTCAGTAAACCCAAAATAAATTAAAACAAAAATAACTACCCCAAAGGGTAGTTATTTTTTTGGGTAATCATGGCAAACTTTTTGTTTTAGATAAAACAAATGCAAGTATTTTTATTTTTCTTGGCTCTCCTCTTAAGCACAGGAGGAGGCTTTGCACAAAACAAAGTTACGCAAACCAACTTAGTCAAAAATGGTGGCTTCGAAGCACTTACAGATTGTCCAGATGACTTTGGGCAAATAGAAGACGCTACAGGCTGGCAGGGCATAGGAGGTACGCCTGACCTTTTTACCAAATGCACCAAAAAAGGCAAATTACATACACCTGCTAACTTTTTTGGCACACAAATAGCCTCCGAAGGTGGCAACTATGCGGGCATTTTGGCATTCCACGAGCATAATACGAACGAATTTATAGCCATCGAGCTTACCGAACCTCTTGAGCGTGGCAAAAAATACACCATCAAGTTTCGCATCAGCCTTGCAGAAGCCTATTCGAATTATGCCTGTAATGGCATAGGCATCAAACTTGCTACCGAATTGCCGAAAGATTCTATTCCTATCGGTGCTTTGCCTGAAGCATTCGCGCACGAGATAGTGATGGAAAGCAATGCTTGGGCAAGTGTTACGCAAACTTTCATGGCAAAAGAAAATTTCAAATTTCTGATGCTTGGCAATTTCTATTCAAAAGAAAATACAAAACTTCGCAAAATACAGACTTCAGGCTATCCTGTGGCGTATTATTATGTAGATGCTGTAGAAGTTTTGCGCTTTGTGGAACAAGATGACGAAGAAAATTTTGTCAAAGTGGTAGGCAAGGTTACAGACGCACTTACCCAAAAACCCCTCAAAGCAAGGGTAGATTTTGTACTCGTGGATATAGACTACAGGGCGTATGAAAAAAGTGCTGAAGCTACAGGCGCGTATCAATTCAGCCATTTACAAAAAGTCCCGCAGTTTTATCTTGAAGCAAAAGCGAAAGGCTACTACAGTACGCGCGTATTTTTGCAAGGAAGCGACACTACGCACATTTTCAATAAAGATTTTGCGCTACAGCCTTGTGTGGTGGGCAGCTCTGTGATATTGCATGATTTACATTTTGAAACTGCAAAGGCAGTCATTACCAAAGAATCTTATCCCGCGTTGAATATGGTGGCGGACTTCCTACAGTCGCACCCCAATTTTCATATCGAAATCAGTGGACATACAGACGCGCAAGGCAATGATGACCAAAACCTCGCACTCTCGGAGGAAAGAGCCAAAGCAGTAATCGCTTATTTTCAAAAACATGGCTTCATCAACCAAGAACGTATGGTAGCCAAAGGTTATGGCAAAACTAAACCCATCGCCACAAACGACACGCCCGAAGGTCGCCTCCAGAACAGGCGCGTGGAACTGACTATTTTGAAAGACTGAATATGATAGTCTTTTTGCGACTGCTGTAAGTGTTTGGTGGGACACCAAACACTGTTTTTACCACGTTTGATGTCCCACCAAACGTTATTTTGTACTCAAATTCAAAATTGTACAGTAGTCTGTTCTAAAATATAAAAAAATCCGTCAAAATCCGCGTTATCTGCGCGCCTCTTTTACAAATTCATTATATCGTTATCAAATTCACTGTGAACCCTTTTTGTGATTGTACTACCTCCGTTTTCCAACATTATCAACGAGTAAAAAATAACTTGAGAATATTTAGCCACGCTGTAAGCGTCTGTTATCGAGCTTTTACGCGGTTAGGCAATCCCAACAGACGCTTAGGAACGAGTAAAAAATAACTTGAGCATATTTAGCCACGCTGTAAGCGTCTGTTATCGAGCTTTTACGCGGTTAGGCAATCCCAACAGACGCTTACAGCGTGGCTTCGCGTGAGTGAAATTATCATGTTATTTTATTTTCATTCCTTATAGCGTGGCTCATTCTTTGGCGGACTTCCGCTTTATCGCCTTCGCAAACGCTTTTTATGAAGTGGTTTGGGTTTGGGTTTGGGTTCATGTTGATATTCTTGTTCTACTATAGAGCCGTCATTGTCGTGTTCGCCTAAAGTATCTGTATCAAGCATATTGGTAGCGTGTTGGATTTTTTGTCTGAACGCACCAGGCGCGGTAAGGTACTCAAATTTGCTGGTAGCAGTACCTGTACCTGTGATGTGTATATTGCCAAAGCCAAATATCTGCCCTACAAGTGTTTGGTCTATTTCTATACTTTCTATTTTGGAGAGCGGCATAGAGAGCGAAGAACGTTTTAGCACACCTACTTTGATTATTACGCGGTTATTGGTAACAATGAAGTCGGCAGAAGTATGTTGCACCCATTCCATCAAAAACTTCACACCTCCATATCCCCAAAAAGGCAAGGAGCAATAATGAAAAAGTTTTTCATATTGTCCGCCCCATTTGTAGCCCAAAAAAGAAATACCAATGGCTATAAAAATATAGCTTGCGGCTTCTAAAAACAACACCCAGTGCAGGTGTGTTTCGTACAAAATGCGTTCTTTGTGCGATAAAAGCTCTTTGGCACGTCCCATAATGTTATGATTTTAAGGAACGAATAAAAAATAACTTGGACATTTTTGCTTATCTTTTACGCTTATACTTCGTTGCAATATTCATTACAAAACACCGCTTTGCGCTTCTATTGCGCCTTGTCTAAACGCAAAATATCGTACAAAAACCTGATCATCTTATTTTTTACTCGTTCCTAAGTTCAATTTTTCAATTTACTCAAACGTACTTGGACACCCAAATTGATGCCTGACCATAACTTAACGCTTGTACCACCCAAAAAAGTATGCAATACCATCCAGCGTGGAATACCTGCCGAATTTACCAAATCTTCATTGCGATTATCGGATATAAGCGCGTTGGCGTTGAGGCTTACAAAACCAGCCACATGAGGCGTAAACTTGCGATTGAATTGTAGTTTAGTTTGTGCCAAGATATTGAGAGGCGTTGCCATTGTATTTTCTTTGATATAATAGCCTATAAGTTCAAGATTGACTACATTGCGCCCTTGCCTGCGGATTTCTTTGCCAAAGCCATATCCAAAGCCCCAACGACCGCCTCCTGTAAATTGATAACCCACTGCCAATATGTTGTAAAGTTGTCCCTTGCCTACCTTTAGGGCAAGATTTGTTTGAAAGCTCTCCCCCGCATAGATTTCAAGATGTTGATAATCAGGGCTTTGCAAAGAATCTGTTTTATTGGTAGTAGTAGAAACAATCGGATTGATTTCTTGTGTTTGTGGTTCTTTGTGTTGAAAAGGCTCTTGTACTATGAACCCTACAGATTGCAATGATTGCAAAGACTGTGAAGAATCAACTGAAAGTACAGCCGCCCACTCGATAGGTGCTGACTTTGTGGTAGAGTCCACACTTACCTCGTTGGATAAGGTGGAAGGGCGTTGATTGTGGTTAGTAAAGTTTTGCTCAAAAGAAGTAGAGTTTTGTGTGTTATTGGAATAGGTATCACTGTTAGTTGCTTGGGTAGGCAAGGTATTTTGTTTGTTATTTTGTTTTTTTATTTCATTTTTACCTTCATTTTCTTTTTTTGAAACTAAGCCTAAGTAGGCAGGCAAGGGCGCATCATACAAGACCTTGATGCCTGTTAAGCACATCAAAGCCAACATGACTACAGACCGCCTAAATAGACTTCTAAGCGGGCTTTGGGGTGCAGAGATGACCGCCTGTTTTTGGAGGAGGCGTTGCATATCTGCCCAATCAGCAGGATTATAAGGCGACTCATGCGTTTCGGCAAGGTGGCGCAAATGATTTTCTAAATTATCTTGTTCAGACACAGCGTATTGGTGGGTTTTCTTCTAATAATTTTTGGACATTTTTTTGGAGTTTCATGCGGGCTTTGGCTAAATTGGATTTGGAAGTACCTTCGTTTATATGCAGTAGTTCGCCTATTTCTTTGTGATTGTAACCTTCTATGACATATAAATTAAAAACGGCTTGGTACGCAGGCGGCAAATCGCGTATCAATACCAACAAATCTTCATAATTTATTTTTTGAATAGCCTCCAAATCATCAAAACTTCCCGAAAGGCTATATTCTTTTAAGTCGTCTTCTATAGACGTTTGGTGTTGAAATTTCTTACTTTTGTGATAATGATTGATGGCTGTATTGACCATGATGCGCCTTACCCAGCCTTCCAATGAACCTTCGCTTTTGAAATGGGGCAAACTCGCAAATACTTTGATAAAACCATCTTGCAGTATATCTTTTGCTTCCTCCTTGTCATGGGCATACCGCAAACAGACGCTCATCATTTTTCCGTAGTAGGTCTGATAAAGCATTTGTTGATATTGGGCTTGCCCTGCTTGGCAACCTTTGAGCATTTGTTGTTCTTGGGAGGTAAGGCTCATGAACGCTGCTGATTGATAGACAATTATCGGTGCTGATAGGTTGCCTTGTAGCCTGCAAAGATAAAAAAAAAACGCAATTTTTTAAAATTTCCTACTGTATTATTTTCTATCCATTGTCAGAGAACCTAACTTTTGAAGAACCAATTATGACAAATCCCCGAATTTCATTGGGAGATTTTATTTTGATTGTCTGACATTTTTTGTGGAGAAGCATTTTTTGAGCAAGTTAGTAATTTAAGAAACGCCTTTTTTGCTCAATAGGATAGATAGGGTTTTAAACCCTATCCTATTGAGCAAAAAAAAGCTACCATAAAAATTGTCAGACAACCTTTATTTTGAAGTGTTTAATCTGAAAGAAAACACACAAATTTGCTTTTGTCTGTTTTTTGTTTTAGATTAGCGTACTTTTTTTTATAATGCGATATTTACTAATTATCACACTGTATTTTTGTTTTACTATAACTTTGTATGCCCAAACGCGCCTCGTGGACAGCCTCCAGCGTGTCTTGGGTAGGCAAGGTCTTCATGATACGATACGCATACTCACTACCCTTGAGCTTGCCTACGAAACGCGCTATATAAAAGCTGATACTTCGCGTAAGTTGGCATTGGAATCATTGGAAAAAGCGCAAAAAATCAACTTCTCGGGTGGAATAGCTATGGGCTTGTATGTACAAGGCATAGGTTTTTCGCTCAAAGGCAAATACCAAGAAGCCTTAGAAAATTATTTCCAAAGCCTTGATATATACGAAAAGATAAAAGCAGAAAAAGGCATAGCCCGCACCCTGAACAACATAGCCATTGTTTATTATTATCAAAAAAATTATGAAAAAGCAGACGTTTTCTTGAAAAAAAGCCTCGCTATCAATGAAAAAATACAAAATCACCCCGAAACAGCCCGCACACTGAATAACTTAGGCAGAAACGAGATAGAACGCAATCACCCCGAAGTAGCTTTAGATTATTTCAAAAAATCGCTTGCACTACTCGAAAAGCACCGCATCAATGCCGAAGTTTCGGTGTATTATTGCAATGTGGCAGAAGCCCTGTATCAGCTAAAGAAGCCACAAGAAGCCCTGAAAAATGCCGAAAAATCATTCGTGCTTGCCCAAAAAGCAGGAAATAAACGCGTGGAGGCAAGGGCTTGTATCGTGCAAGGAGCTATCTATCTTGAGCTAAACGATATGCCCAAAGCCCAACAGTTCCTTGAGCAAGGAACACCCATAGCGCGTAACTTAAAATTTCCAGAGGAGCATCTTTTGGCATTAGAATACTCATACAGACTGTACGAAAAAATGAATAATTTTCCACGTGCGTATCAATTTTTGAAAAGCTATAAAGCCTACAGTGATACAGTAGGCAATGAAACAAGCTATAAAATTGCGCTCCAGCGTGAGTATGAATACAATGAGCAAAAGCAAAAACTTAAAACGGCTTATGAAGAAGAACAACGCAAAACGGAGCGTCAAAATGAGTTTTTTATACGTTATTTGCTCATAGCAGGTGTAGTGCTTGCACTTGGGACAGTGTTTTTCGCTTTGCGGGCATTTCGGATTAAGTCCAAAGCCTTCAAAATCATCTCGCAACACCAAGAAGAAATTGTAAACCAGCGCAACTTTATTGAGGCACAAAACAAAAATCTCAGCCAGCGAAACGAACAAATCAAACAAAGCATCGAAACTGCACTGACTATACAGCAGGCTCTCCTGCCCTTTGAGAGTAGAGTAGAAAAATTACTAAAAGCGCATTTTGTACTTTATATGCCACGCGATATAGTATCAGGTGATTTTTATTGGATTGAAAAAATAGCTGACCAAACCATGATTGTGGTGGCAGATTGTACGGGACATGGCGTGCCAGGTGCGTTCATGAGCCTCATTGCTATCAACTGTTTAGACGAAATAGTGCTACAAAAAGGTGTTACAAGACCCGCAGATATTTTACATGATTTACACAACTTGGTGCGGATAGTTTTGAAGCAAGATGAGGTAGAAAGTAACAGCGGCATGGATTTGGGCATCATATCTATGGAAATTCAGTTGGCATATACACATTTGTATTTTGCAGGTGCAAAACGACCGCTGTATTATATCAGTGCCGAAAATCCAACCATAGTACAGACTTTGAAAGGCTGTAGAAAAAGTATCGGAGGCACACAAAACGAAACCTTACAATTCACACAAGAGGAACTTACCTTGCCTGCCCAGAGCCGCTTTTACTTGTCTTCAGATGGCTTGGCAGACCAAAATGACTTCGACCGAAAACGCTTGGGAGAACGCGCAATCCAACAAATATTATTAGAAAATCAAACTTCTATGGCTTTGCAAAAAACAGTGCTTATGGAGGTACTGCAAAAGCACATGACCAATACTACACAACGTGATGATATTTTGTTTTTGGGTGTGGAGGTTTAAGTTATTGCGGGAATATCGTTGTCTGTGGAACACAGACAATGGCTCAGTTTTTCCGTAATAATTTTTTAAGAGCGGAGGCAAAACTGTAGAACAGGCTTCCAGCCTGTTTATGACTTGAAAACGACAGGCGAGAAGCCTGTGCTACAGCCTGTTCTGTAATAACTTTTTAAGAACCGCTTATTTTAAAGATTGAAACTTAAGCCAAAATTTATCAAAAACAGGTCTGTGTTAGATTTTTTAGCAGTGCCATCTTGTGTATTGAGGCTTACGGGTTCGTTGCCTGTATAGTTTGCACCAGCGAATGTTACGCGCCATTGTTGCGATTGCTCTCTGTCAAAATAAGAAGCTCTGCCTCCTATAGTGTATGTACCGCGTATATCCAAGTTTACGTTTTCGCCTATTTTTACCAAAAAACCGCCTCCTGCACCATATTGAAGTACAAAAGACTGCACTTGAGTACGTGCATTGATGAGGTTAGTTTCTTGATTAGGGGTAAATATTTTATTCTGGGTTTCGTCATAGATAGAGGTGCGTGTGTAGAGATAGTTGAACCCGCCCATACCTTCTATATAAGGCTTCACACCCGAAAAGGGTGCAAATAGGCGCAAAGATACGCCTCCATTCAGCATATTGTTGTTGGTGGTAACATCTAAATTCACAGGAATAGACCCGCCAGATACAGGAGTGCCATTGCTGGATACGAGTTGTAGGCTTTCATTTATGCGTTGCGTATAAGAACCATACATCATGTAGCCAAAATTGAAGCCTAAACTGATGGGTACGCGTGGTGCAAATTGTCTGTAAAAATTGAGGTTAAATCCTACGCCTGTGGCTTTGGTATTGTCCCGAAATTCATTCATAGGCACGCCAAGTTGTAGCCCCAAGCCCACACTTCCCTGCCCAAGTACACACAAGGACATCAGACATGAGAAGCTGAATATAAAACAAAACTTTTTCATAGATGTATAAAGGATAAAATATATTTAGAGTTATATACGTGATATGTAAAAAAAGGCTACAAAAATACAGTTAAAGGGCTGTTAAGGAACGAGTAAAAAATAACTTGCTAATTTTGTTCATCTTTTGCGCTTATGTTTCGTTGCAATAATCATTACAAAACACGGCTTTGCGCTTCTATTGCGCCTTACCTAAACACAAAATATCGCACAAAATCTTTAGCAGCTTATTTTCTACTCGTTCCTAAACATATTTTTTAACGGGTAAATCATAAAAAATAGTGTGCAGTAGAATAAATATCGTTATTTTTGCGTTCAAGAAATATGAATATGACTATACATTTTTGGAAATGGTATTTTTGCCTGTTACTTTTGGTATTGGGCAGGCAAGTTGAGGCACAAGAAGGCTGGAAAATCTATGAGTATCCTGTCGCTTCGTGCGCACTTTCGTTTCCTGCTATGCCTTCTACAGCCCAAGAAGACAATGTGTGGACAGCCCAAGCCAAAAGCGACAATGTGGTCTATCAGGCGGTGGTGTATTTCAATGAAGACTACAATCCCAGCAATGCGGAGGCAGTCATCAAAGAAAGTGTAGAAGGATTCATCAATCCTACTACAGATAAAATCATACAAACCGAGCGCGTACAAATGCAAGGCTTGCCTGCCCAAAAAATCCAAGTCCAAAGCCAAGACGGGACTGCCCTCGTGTTCTGTACGTGGGTAGGCAAGGGCAAACTCTATCAAATGGCTATCATAGGCAACGACATAGCCTCTACACTCCGCAAAGCACAACAATTTCTCGATAGCTTCAAACAAAAATAACCTTATATGTTGCAAGAACTTATTACCTACACTTTTGATGCAGAGGAGTGGACTACAGATGGGCAGTTGATAGATTTTACGGAACTTGCCTACCCAGACTGCCTCAGCGAAATAGCCTACGGAGATTTGATACTCATAGATGAAAAAGAACAAGCCAAGATATTAACAATCAGTGATGCAGAGTTGGGCTTTCTTGCCCTGAATCTGGACTTCCACACCAAAAATATCCAACAAGGCAAAACTACCAAAGCCTTCATAGCAAGTCCACACCAGCATTTTGAGATAGAGCTACTTTTAGAAGCAGAAAATGTATGCACTGTGAGGCATACTGCCGAGCCTGAAAAAGCTGTAGCCATGCATATAGATACACTCATTGCGCAAGCCAAAAACTTTCGGGATAATCTTTGGGTGGATATGCTGAATCACTTTCCTACCATAGATTCGGTAGATGATTTTGAGGCTATGGAAAGTGATTTTGTATGCTGAACATAGCTGAAGACAATCCCTTGAGCGAATACAAACGCTTGCCTGTTACCTTTCCGCACAACCAAGTGTTGTATGGCGTATCGGGTACGGGCAAAAGCTATCTTGCGCCCTATTACGCGCTGGCTATAGCTGAAGGGTTATCTTTGTCTGATGTCCAAAAAGAGCCACAAAAGCATATCATGCAACGCTTCAGAGAGTACCAAGCGCAAGGACAAATCGCGTGGCTGACGTTGCACGAAAACTATACTTACACGCACCTCATACAAGCCTATACACCGCAGGCAGGCAAGGCTGATGGACTTTGGAAACAGATGGCAGACCGCGCACAGGCGCATTACGATTTTGTGATGCGCCCACAGGCTATCCCCCGCTTTCAAGACCTACTGAACCTTTACATAGCACACCATATCAATCCTGATACAGAAGAGGCGGAGTTTACGCTCACTGTACCTAAGCGGACTTACAATGCTATAGTGGTACGCAAAATAACCACAGAAGCCCTTGCCTACCAGCGCAAAAATAAGAAAAATGTTTGTTTGGAAGGGACTTTTGAGCTAAAAATACAAGACCTCGAAGCGTACTATAAAGAACCCAATGCAGACGCTATTTCGGCTGATGCCGAAGCAATAATATCGGCTTTGTGGGCTTATACGAAGGCTAAACCCGACAGAGGTAGCAAATTGCAGAATTTTGTGCTGATACTTGACGAGATGCAAAGTGTAAACTTTCCTACGCTTTTGGGTGAGGGCTTGAGCCTTTTGGAAAGTGATAGGCGCACAGGCGCGACTCACGCGCTTGCCATCAATTTGCCTTCAGGTGATGTATTGCGTTTTCCACCCAATTTGTTTTTGGTTGGGACTTGGAATACCAGCGATTGCCCCTTGCCTACGCAGGGCGGGCTTTTGAGGCGGTTTGCGTGGGTAGAGTGTGTTGTAAGGTATGATTTGATAAGCGATAGTGCCTTGCGGTCGTTTTGCGAAGCCTTGAATGAAGCCCTTGAGCGCGAACTCCAAACGCCAAATGCGCCCATAGGACACACTTATTTTTTGGGGCAAACGGAGGCAGACTTGCCTACCATTTTGCAACAACATATTTTGCCACTTTTGAAAGAACTCTTGCCTGCCCAATCCAGCAAAATAACACACCTCGTCCAAATGGCTAAGGCAAGGAGTCAAAAATAAAAACCAAACTGCATGGAAGGGTACTTTCTAAAGCGATTTTATATTTATCAAAAAGAGCGTTTTCCGCTATTGATTTACAGCATTTTGATTGGCACATTTAGCTTTTCGGCACTTGCCTACTCGTGTGTATGTCGTGGGGCTACTTTTGTAAACTTGCCTACCTATTTGTTGGGCTTTTTTATGGCAATCAGTCTTTTTTTATTGCTTCGGATTGCTGACGAACACAAAGATTATGCAGACGATATGCGCTTCAGGCAAGATTTGCCTGTACCAAGAGGTGTGATAAGTTTACGGGAACTTGCCTATATAGCCGCGTTTTTGATAATTTTGCAAATCGCTTTGCAAGTGGTTTTTTATCCAAAAATGCTTTGGCTCTATGGCTTTGTGATGTCGTATATGTATTTGATGTTCAAGGAGTTTTTCATAGCGGATTGGCTCAAAAAGCATCAATTTTGGTATGTGGCTTCGCATACGGCTATAGTGCCTGTGGTGGATATTTATGTGAGTGGATTGGATTGGTTTTTGGGAGAAACGGCTATGTCAAAAGGGTTGTGGTTTTTCTTTTTGGTTTCGTATTGCAATAGTTTGGTATTGGAGATTGGTCGAAAAATCCGCACGCCCGCCCAAGAGTCTGAAGGTGTGCAAACTTATACGGCTATGTTGGGTATAAACAATGCTGTCTTTTTGTGGTTATTGATGTTATTGAGTACCTTTGTGTGTGCTTTGTTGGCGGGTTTTTATGCCCAATTATCCCAAAATTCTATGCTTATTTTAGTAATAATTTTTGTGCTTTGTACCTTGCCTGCCGTTTTGTTTTTGTCCAAAAAATCTGCTTTTTTAGCAAAATTGATTGAAATAACTTCATTGGTTTGGACACTTGCGATGTACTTGGTTTTGGGTGCAGGGCAGGTGGTTTTTTAGCCCTCAAAGAAAAAGAAATGGCACTTGGGCAGGCAAGTTTTGATACCTCAACCCTGCCCTTCTCCAAAATGGAGAAGGGTTAAAAATACTTTCGCAAGAAGTCTAATAAATTTGGTTGTCTGACATTTTTTGTGGAGAAGCATTTTTTGAGCAAGTTAGTAATTTAAGAAACGCCTTTTTTGCTCAATAGGATAGGGTTTAAAACCCTATCCTATTGAGCAAAAAAAAGCTACCACAAAAATTGTCAGACAACCATAAATTTTACATAAAAAATGCCCTCTGGGGCTAAGGGATAAAAACTTATGAACAATAAAAATATAGGCAATAAAGCTAAAAACTTATTCTTACTTCAAAAGTTAGGTTTTAAAGTACCTCGCTTTAAGGTGCTGTCAGATTTAAAAGTAACAGATATTTCTGAAAAAGTAATAGAAGAAATCATTAATTATTTCCCTGATACACAATATTTTGCAGTTCGTTCTTCTGCGCAAGAAGAAGATGGTACACAATATTCTTTTGCGGGTATTTTTGAGAGTTATTTGTATGTATGCAAGGAGGATTTAGCTGAAAAGATTGTCAAAGTTTTACAGTCAGGCGAGTCTGAAAGGGTAAAAGCCTACAAAAAACAACACAACTTACCTGCCATCAATGCCTTGCCTGCCGTTATTATACAAGAAATGGTGGAGGCTGACGTGGCAGGTGTGGCATTTGGTATGAATATTCTGAACAATCAAACCAATGAAAAAATCATCAATACAGTCTTTGGTTTGGGGGAAGGATTGGTTTCGGGAGAATTAGATGCGGATAGTTTTGTCATCAAAAATAGTAAAGAAGTTATAGAAAATATCACTACCAAAACGCATCAAATTGTTTTTAATAAAAGTGCAAAAGAAGGTACAACCAAAACAAGTGTCGAAGCTGAAAAGCAAACAAAACCTACGCTAAGTCATGAACAAATACTTGTGATAGATAAAATTCTCAGCAGATTGCAAGAGGAATTTAAACACCCACAAGACATAGAATTTGCTATCAAAGATGATGTAATTTATCTGCTTCAAACACGCAATATTACACAAAACAATGTAAAAAAAGCGGTTTATACGCTTTGGGACAATAGCAATATTGTAGAATCATATCCTCATGTTACTACGCCACTTACGTTTTCGTTTATTAGCAAATCTTACCAAAAAGCCTATTCGCTTTTTGCAGAATTTTTGGGTGTAAGCCCGCAAGTTATCGCTGAAAATGAAAATGTTTTTGCGAATACTTTAGGCTTTTTTAATGGCAGAGTTTATTATAATTTGAAGTCGTGGTATCAGATGCTCGCCATGTTGCCAAGCTATCAAATCAATGCACGTTTTATGGAAAAGATGATGGGCGTAAAAGAACGTTTTGATGTACCTGCTTCTTTCAAAATGGGCAAATTAAAGGCGATTGGACAAGTGCTTAAAATGGGCGCAAATATGTTCCTTAAACTCCGAAACTTGCCTGCCATCAGAGCGAAATTTATCAAGTTGGTAAATGAAACGATTGCGGAATATAAGCAAATAGATTTTAGTAAAAAAAGCGCGCATGAGTTAAGAGAACTTTTTTTTGATTTTGAGAAAACATTACTCAATCAATGGAAAGCCCCCTTGCTGAACGATTTTTTTGCTATGATTTATTTTGGGAGATTGCAAAAAATGTGTGAAAAACTAAAATTAAGTACACAAAACCCCAACATTCACAACGATTTACTTTGTGGAAGTCAAGACATTATTTCTACACAACCCATTCATAGAACGATTGCTTTGGCTGAAATTATCCAACAAGATTCAACCCTAAAAGCAATGTTTTTAACCAAAAATGAAAATGAAATTTGGCAATATTTAACTGAAAATTTAGAAAAAAACACGAAAAATCTGAAAGCAAATATTGAGGAATATTTGTCTGCTTTTGGGGAGCGTTGTGTAGGAGAATTGAAATTGGAAAGCACCTCTTACAATCAAGAACCTGCGCTATTTATCAAAATTCTCAAAAACTATGTAACACAAGAAATCAGTTCCAAAAACTATCGACAAAACATTGAAAATGAAATCAGACAAAAAGCTGAAAATGAAGTAAATCAGGTATTGAAATGGAAGTTTTGGCGAAAAAGAAAATTTAATCAAACACTCCGAAAAGCGCGAGAATTGGTAAGCCAAAGAGAAAATTTGCGCTATGAACGTACCCGCGCTTTTGGCATAGTACGCGAGATTTTTACACATATAGGCAGGAATTTTGTGCAAGAAAATCTAATCAATGCGCAAAAAGATATTTTTTATTTAACCAAAGAAGAAATTTTTGCGTTTATACAAGGGACATCTGTTACCCAAAACATCAAAGATTTGATTGATTTGCGCAAAAAAGAGTTTGAAAAATATGCACAAAGTCCCATACCTTCCGAGCGTTTTGCGACTTATGGCGTTGCTTACAGCCCTGAAAATGACTTTTTTAGCACCCAAAAAATTGAGCTTGTCGAGAATGAATTGCAGGGGATTGGTTGCTGTATGGGCGTGGTGGCAGGCAAGGTAAGGGTGTTGAATAATCCACAAGAATTACAATCTTTGCAAGGCGATATTTTGGTAACGCACAGCACAGACCCTGGTTGGGTGGTACTTTTTCCTGATGCAAAAGGCATTTTGGTAGAGCGTGGCAGTCTGCTCAGTCATTCGGCTATCGTGGCGCGTGAGATGGGAAAACCGTGCATTGTAGGCATTACAGGTTTACTCAAATTGCTCAAAACAGGCGATTCGGTTGAGATGAATGGAAGTACAGGAAGGGTAAAGAAGATAAGTGGTTGATGGTGATTAGTTGATGGGAGTTTAAATTATTTTGTAGTTCGTGTGGACACGAAATTTCATAAAGAATATTATCTTTGCACTATGGATATGGAAACTAAAAACGTTGTAATTGTCTTAGATGGACAAGAAATTATCCGTAAAATAAAAGCAAAATATGGAGAATTGCCCGTTTTTACGGAGGCTGGCAAGCAAAAAAAGGCAGCGTATGAGCAAAAACATGGTAAACTTACTTAAAAAGTCTTTTTTACTGAATTTATCACATAAAAAACTATCCCACTTGTGAAAATGAGTGGGTTATTCTGTTTTAATCAGACCTATGAAAAATATTTTAAGATATGCGAATTGTTGGGAAGATGCAGAGGTATTATTGGCGGGATTGCAACCCAAGCCTCAAAGCAAAATTTTATCTATTGCTTCGGCAGGAGATAACAGTTTTTCGTTGCTTACTACAGAACCTTTGCAAATTGTTTGTGCAGATATAAATGACATTCAGTTGTATCTTGTGGCTTTGAAACAGGGTTGTTTCAGGGCGTTGGATTATGAAAAAATGTTGGCTTTTTTGGGATTCTTACCTACCCAATTTCGTGTTTCTATTTTGCAAGAATTAAAATCTGCCATTACTTATCCGCAGGCTTTTGAGTTTTGGAAAAACAACAAAAAATTGATAGAAAAAGGTGTGATTTATGCAGGAAAGTTTGAAAAATACTTTCGTTTTTTTAGAGAAAAATTATTGCCTTGCATACACAATAAAAAAACTGTTCTCGAACTTATCAGCCCTAAAAGTAGCGAAGAACAAATTTTATTTTATGACAAAAAATGGAATAATTGGCGTTGGCGATTGATTTTTAGCATTTTCTTTAGTCGCTATGTCTTGGGCAAATATGGCAGAGATAAATCTTTTTTCAATGAAGTAAAAGTACCTGTTTCGGAGTATATTTATCAAAAAACAAGTAGTTATCTTAAAAACATATCAACACAAAGAAATTTCATGTTGCATTTTATTTTAATGGGTAATTTTGGAAATTTACTGCCACATTATTTAGAGCCTGAGAATTTTGAAATCATCAAACAAAATATTGAAAAAATTGTACTTTTCGCAGGCAAGGTAGAGGAAGCTATCCCACATTTTGGAAAATTTGATTGTTTCAATTTATCCAATATTTTTGAATATATGCCTGAAAGTATTTTCATAGAAACAGCCCAAAAATTAGCACAAGGTGCTGAAAAAAATGCCGTTTTTTTGTATTGGAATTTGATGGTAAAGCGTGTGATGTCTGAAAACTTGCCAGAATATTTTGAAACTAATAATATATTTAACCAAAATTTGAGTAATCAAGATAAAGGTTTTTTCTATAATCAGGTAATTGTAGAATATAAAAAATAAGTAAAAGCCCCCAACCCCAAAGGGGCGTTTGCTCACAATAATAAAAAAACACTCTTTGAAGTTGGAGGCTTAACACACATGAAAAACACCCTTATTTTTAGTATTTTATTTTTAATGCTTTTTGGTTTTGGAGAGGTTTTATATCACCTCTTGAAAATAAAAGCCGAAATCACACGCAAAATCGTACATATTGGTACAGGCGTTATCACTTTGTTATTTCCATTTTGGCTTGATAGTCATTGGTTTGTGCTAATTTTATGTGTCAATTTTTTTATATTATTGACGCTAAGTTTGAAGTTTAATTTCCTGAAATCCATCAATGCGATAGAGCGATTTTCGATAGGTAGTATGCTTTATCCTTTTGCGGTTTATTTATCGTATTTTGTGTATGAAATGGAGGGAAGAAAACTACATTTTTTTTTCTTGCCTATGTTGAGTTTAGCATTTTGCGACCCTTTGGCAGAGTTTTTTGGAAAGAAATATCCCTACAAAAAATTTACAATTTGGCAAAGTACCAAAAGTATAGGTGGAAGTTTAGCATTTTTTGTAAGTTGTTTGATATTGAGTTTTGGGGTTTTAATTTTTTACTTTACGCTACTTGAAACTTTATTTTTTACATTTTTAATTGCCTTTTTTACAACGATTGCCGAAGGTATAAGTGGCAAAGGCATAGACAATATTATGATACCTTTTACTGTTGCTATAATATTGAAAGTAGTAAGTATGTGAGTTATAAATTATGATACAGAATGGGGAGCATTTGCCATTTGTCCCTTTTTTGAAAAAAGTGTAAAAGGGCTATTTTCCCCTTTCAAGCATATAGGTAAATATTTGCAATAGAAATAAACAGCCCTCTAAAAAGCCCTAAATGCAAAGTTTGAAGAACTGTTTGCAAAATGTTATGTTTTTAACCTCTGAAAACAACCAATACCGTTACAATCGCTTGAAAGGGGGGACAAATGCCAAATGCTCCCTACAGAATGAGTAAAAGATAACTTACCAATTTTGTTAATCTTTTGTACTTATGTTTCGTTGAAATAATCATTTCGTGCTTCTCTTACGCCTTATCTAAATCCAAAATATCGCACAAAATCTTTATCATCTTATCTTCTATTCGTCCCTATTTTCGGAAAATAGTCATAAAAATCATCTTTTTAATTTCAAAAGTACACATAATTTTTGGGTATTTTATTTTTTATAGTATTTTAATATGCTTCAAATCACACATACTCTTGAACCCCAAGCAGTCAAATCACTGACTAAAAAATTACTTGTAAAAATTTATGACGAAGATATTTTAGCGCAAAAAATGCGAGAAAATTTATTCAATGAATTTTTAGTAGCATATTATTTTTTGATAGAAAATAATGAAGTTTTGGCTTATTTGGGGCTTTATTATAATGAAAACTTGAAATTTGAACAACAAAAAACTTTTTGCATAGGCAATTATGAAGCCATTGAAAATACCCAAATGGCACATACACTTATTCAATACGTTGCAGAAGTTGCAAAAGAGAAAGGAGGGGAATATCTGATAGCCAATATGCAGGGAAGCACATGGCACAATTACAGATGGAGCTTACACAATGATTATCCAAATTTTTTTTTAGAGCCTTACAATCATATTCATTACAACCAACATTTTACTGAAGCGGGTTTTGAAGTAATAGAACGTTATTTCTCGAGTATTGATGAAATGATGCAATACGATAACCCTGAGATTTTGGAAAAAGAAAAATATTTCCTGTCTATGGGTGTGCGTATCAGGAGGATTGATTTGGGAGATTATACAAATGAATTAAAAAAAATATTTACTTTCAACCAAACAGCATTTTTGCAAAATTTTTTATATACCCCCATCACAGAAGACGTTTTTGTAGAAAAATATTTGCCTTTGAAATCATTTTTGCATCAGGATTTTGTTATAATAGCAGAAGATAAAAATGTAGAAATTATAGGCGTATTTTTTGCTTTGCCTGATGCCTTAGATAAAAATAAAAATACGCTCATTATCAAATCTATAGCACGTCATGCAGGCAAAGAATGGCAAGGATTGGGTCATGTGATTGGTAATGTGCTGTACCGAAATGCAAAAAAAACGGTTTTACAAAAATTATTCATGCTTTCATGCGTGAGCATGGGTACTCGACCCAAATATCAAAAAATTATTCAGGAAAAATCTATAAAAATTATGCACTCTACGGAAAACACCTTTAATATTGTCAGTTTCCTTTTTGAAAATGCTAAAAAATTTCCAAAAAAAAACGCCATCATAGACCAAAATAAACAAATCACATACAGCGAATTGGCACAAGAAGTATTGCAGACAAGCTATTATTTTCAACAAAAAGGCATCAAAAAAGGCGATAAAGTGCTGGTTTTTGTAGGTATGAGCATTGATTTGTATCGTATCGTCATGGCACTTTTTCATATCGGGGCGATAGCTGTTTTTTTAGATGCGTGGGTAGGCAAGAAGCGTTTGGAAGAATGTTGCAGAGTAGTGGATTGTCAGGCGTTTGTAGGTGTTTTGAAGGCAAGATTTTTGGCTATTTTTTCAAAAGAATTGCAGAAAATTCCTATCAAATTGGGACTTTCGTTCAAGCACAAAAAACAGGTTCAACAAACAGATTTTGAAGAACTTACCTACGCAAACGATACTGCACTCATTACATTCACTACAGGCAGTACAGGCACACCCAAAGGAGCTATCAGAACGCATGGGATTTTGTATGCACAATTCAGGGCATTGATTGATAAGATTCAACCACAAGAATACGAAATCAATATGCCTACCTTGCCTATTATGCTTTTTATCAACCTCGCAGGAGGTATTACTTCTGTCATAGAAAAAACAAAATTCAAACACTTGAATGAAAATAAAATAGGTAAAATCTTAGAAAAAATATACCAAAAAAATGTAAATAGCCTCATTGCTTCGCCTTATTTTGTCAAAAAATTGGCAGAATATAGCCTGAAAAATCAAATCAATACAGCCCAAATTCAAAAGATATTTACAGGTGGCGCACCCATTTTTGCACAAGAAGCGGAACTGTATTTGCAGGCGTTTCCAAACGCACACATAGAAATAGTATATGGCTCCACAGAAGCCGAACCTATCAGTAGCATCTTGGCAAAAAACATCAAAAACACAGCTTTGCAAGGTTTATCAGTAGGGAAAATTGACAAAAACGTACAGGTAAAAATCATTGACTTACCTGCCAACTCCCATATAGGCGAAATTATAGTAAGTGGCGACCACGTTTTGCAACATTATTTTAACAATCCTGATGCAGAGCAAAAAAATAAAATTTGGATACAAAATGTTTGTTGGCATCGAACAGGCGATAGTGGACATTTGAACGAAAAAAATGAGCTTTTTTTGATGGGACGATGCGATAATATTATCAAATATAAAGACCAGTTTATTTATCCATTTATTTACGAAAATATTTTGTTACAAGTTCAGTTTATATCGATGGCAACTATTTTAGAAATCAACGAAAAAATTATAATTGCCATCGAACTAAAAAATAAAAAAAATCAAAATCAAGTTATTGAGATTGTTAAATCTCTCGATATTCCACATCATGAAGTAAAATTTATCAAAAAAATACCCCGAGATTTGAGGCATTATGCCAAAATTGATTATCAAAAATTAAAATATATTTTGTCATAAATAAGGGTTCAAAAATAAACTGTATTCTATTCTACTGAGCAAAAAAAACATCACATTCGTTTCGTTTATTTTTTATGTCTTACTAAATATACTTTGATTTTATTAATCTTTTGCGCTTATATTGCGTTTCAATAATCATTACAAAACACTTCTATTGCGTCTTACCTAAGCAGAAAATCTTTATTATCTTATTTTATTGGTTCTTCGAAAGTTATTGCGGAGGCAAAACTGTAGAACAGGCTTCCAGCCTGTTTATGACTTAGAAACGACAGGCGAGAAGCCTGTGCTACAGCCTGTTCCGTAATAACTTTTTAAGAACCATTTTATTTTATACTCGTTCCTAAATTTTGCATAATTACGTTTTTTTTTCGTTATCTTAGCTGAGTGGTCAGTCTTTCTTATTTGTTCGCGGTCTTTTTTTCGGATTGACAACCGCAAGCGGATTGCCAACCAAAAAAAACGAACATTTAACTAAGACTGACCACTGAGAAGTAAATCATGAACCTAAAACCGTAAGCCGAATGTACTTGATAGACCAGCGCACAAAAAAAATCATGGAACAGTGCAAAGAACGCGCCCGCGATGCAGGCTTGCGCTTTGATGATGAAACACTCGAATATGTGGTAACGAACCGCGATATGCTTGAACTTTCGCCCAAAGTCATGATACCTACGCTGTACGACTATTGGGTGCATGATGTGGAGGTATTGAAAGAAATAGGCAAGTACAAAATCTCTCCAGCCAATCCTTACGAAACAGTCATCAATTCGCGCCCTGCGATTTCTTTTTACAATGACAATAATCCCGATTGGCTAAATGTGATGATTTTTTATCACGTTTTGGCGCATATTGACTTTTTTCAAAACAATAAACTTTTTGAAAAAACATGGCATGACGACTTCGTGGGGCAGGCATTGGCAGATAAAAGACTTATCAATCAACTGCGCCTTGAGCAGGGCAGGTGGGTGGACTATGTGCTGGAGTTCAGTCGGGCTATCAACAACCTGAATGGGTATTTTTCAGAAGTTTTTGCCACGAATTTGCATGAGAATACCGCCTTGCCTACCCGCTTGGAGTTTTATTTGGGGGAGTTTTTACAACATATAGCCAAAGCACCCGAAAGTGAAATTTACAAAGAAGTGGCTCGCTACAATACGCTTTTGACTGAAAATGAAGCGATTGCCGAAAATATTTTCTTTGCAGAACTTAAAAGTAAATACCCTGAATTTCAGGCAAAATACAACCATTATCTCCAAAAACAAGCCCAACACACCAAACCACTTGATGTGATGGAGTTCATACGCGACAACTCGCCCTTTTTGCGTAAAGAACAAAATCAATGGATGAAGTCTGTCTTAAGCATAGTCCGCAATACTGCCCTTTATTTTGAGCCTCAAATCCGAACCAAAATCATCAACGAAGGCTGGGCAAGTTATTGGCACGATACACTTTTTAGGCAAGATAAACATATATGCGGACACGAAGTAGAGTACGCACGTATCAATGCTTATGTAACCTCTGTGAGTAGAGCAGGGCTAAATCCGTATGCCATCGGGTTGCGCCTCGTACAGCACGTAGAAGACATAGCAAACAAAGGCAAGATGGATTATAGATTTCAACGACTCCTTGACAGCGACTCGCGCGACAGCTATGACCAAAATACTTGCAGGGGCAAAGAGGCTATTTTTGCACTGAGGCGCAATTTTTCGGACTTTATGCTCATCAAAACCTTTACAAGTCAAGACTTTGTAGATGAACACGACCTATTCGTATTGGGCAAAAAATTTGATGCTCAACGGCAAGTCCATCAATACTATATCAAAAGCAGACGCGCTGAAGACTACCAACAAATGCTCATAGAGTCGCTCTATCACCCGCCCCACATCACTGTGGATATGCAAGGGACGACAGACGAAAACATACGTCTCAC
>JAAFJK010000293.1:7396-9663 GCA_013298105.1 Cytophagales bacterium | reverse complement strand
GCTAAGCGATATTTTTTCTTTGGCATCTTTGGCAATTTTCTCGTTCAAAGTGCTAAGTTCGGTATTTATACTTTTGCTACTTACTTTTTCTACTGCACTAAGTTTTGTAAAATCTTTCAGTAAATCGCTCTCTACAAGCAACTTGCCTCCCAGTGCATAGTCCAAAATGCTGTAAGGAATGGCTACTTTTGCTTCTTTGTCAAATTTTTCTTGCAATACATTGAGTTGCTCAGCTTTCTCGGCAGGCAAGTCCGCAGTACGGAGTGCTTGGTTTAGGATTGCGAACTGAGCTTTGGTTATCTTCATATCAAAAATATGACTTGTGATGCCTTGCGTGGTATAAATCCACATAGCAAAAAGCGCGAGCCACGAAAAAAACTGCACTACTGCGAGTTGCATCATCGTCTTGGGCATACGCGCAAAATCTTTGAATATTTCTAAAAAACCGCCCGTATGTGCTTCTTCTTTTTCATCTCCATGGTATTTTGCCATTTCGTTTGGCGGATATTCTTTGGTTTTGAAGACTGTCCACATCACAGCCGTAAAAAAGATGACTGCCCCCAAATAAAAAGACCACATCACTGTAGCGGGTATCTCACCTGCTTTAGCTTCGCTTGACATTCCTACCCAGTTTGTAAGCATATACGGCAATGCAGAAGCAATGATTGCCCCCAGACCAATAAAGAAAGTCTGCATCGCAAAGCCTATCGTGCGCTGTGATTCTGGCATCATGTCGCCTATGAGGGCGCGGAACGGCTCCATCGAGATATTGATAGAAGCATCAAGAATCCAAAGCATACCCGCCGCCATCCAAAGCGCAGACGAGTGTGGCATCACTATCAGCGCGAGGGAGGCAAGGACAGCTCCAATCGTAAAAAATGGTCGCCTCCGTCCCCAGCGTGGACTCCACGTCTTGTCGCTCAGATGACCTATCAAGGGTTGCACAAAAAGCCCTGTAGCGGGCGCGGCTATCCACAAGATAGCAATGTCGTCAATATTTGCGCCCAAAGTTTCAAAAATACGACTCACGTTAGCATTTTGGAGTGCAAAACCAAACTGTATGCCCAAGAACCCGAAATTCATGTTCCAGATTTGCCAAAAATTCAGCGTGGGTTTGTCAATGCCTTTGGAGGCGGAAGATATAGAGGAGCTAACTGCCATTAGGAGGTACGAGGTTTGAAGTTTGAAGTACGAGGTTTGAAACCTTTTTATATTGTCTGTGCTTTTACAAACAAGGGACTACATTTGTAGAACTGCAAATTTGCACAAAAACTATAAAAAATTATGTTTTAAGAAGAAAAAATAAAAAAAATCTTGCCTTTTTTGCTTCACAAACGTTTGTATTTGTAGGTTGTTTTTAGTTTGATTAGATATTTTTTGTAACTTTGCGTACCCTAAACAAAATAGCATGAAAAATGGCTCAAGAATACGACAAAATCATCAAAGAAAATCTGAAACCTATTGTCTTATCTTTATTGCACAAAACATTGGGTATAGAGATACAAAGGCACGAGTTGCTTTATCCTGAACTTACCTATACACATGAGCGCGAGGCGGATTTTATATTGCTGATTTACACTAAACAAGGCGAAAAAATCGTTTATCATTTGGAGTTTCAGACAGACAATGATGCAGAGATGCTTGAAAGGATGTATATTTATGCCGCATTTTTGTATAAAATCCATAAAACAACTTTGAAACAGTTTGTGTTTTATATTGGAGATAAAAAATCTAACATGAAAACACACTTGCGGGCAGGCGACAGTACACATTCCTATACAATCATATCTATGAAAGATATAGCCGCCAATGTATTTTTAGCCTCCGATATACCCGAAGAAGTGCTTTTAGCTATTTTGTGTGATTTTGGTACAGAAGCCCCTGATGCTGTAATAGAAGGCATTTTTAATAAAATTTGTGCCATTTCTGAAAGCCAAATCAAAACTTTGCGACACCTGCGCCAGCTACAAGTCTTGGCTAAACTTCGCCAAAAAGAAGATGTTATCAAAGAACTTATCCAAAAAAACAATATTTATATGCTTGATTTTGAACAACTTGTAACCACTGATGAGTTCTTTATAAAAGGAGAACTCAAAGGCAAAGCTGAAGGCAAAGCTGAAGAAAAAGAAACTATGGTCTATGCTATGCTCAAAAGAGGATTAGACCTTTCGCTCATTGCAGATATTAGTGAACTGCCACTGAAAGTTATAAAAGCTATGCAAAAGGAACAAAAAAGTCTATAAAATATACCTCAAAATATGCGCCTC
>JAAFJK010000293.1:0-7386 GCA_013298105.1 Cytophagales bacterium | reverse complement strand
GCAATAACTTCTGAACAGCCAACTTTCTAAGAACCACAATATTTATATGCTTGATTTTGAACAACTTGTAGTTACTGATGATTTTTATATACTCGGATTTTCAAAAGGACAAGCCGCAGAAAAACGTGCTGTGATTTACGCCATGCTAAAGAAAGGTTTGGCATCTTCGCTCATAGCCGAAATAACTGAGCTACCACTGAAAACTATCAAAGTTATGAAAAAAGAACAAAAAAGACTCAAAAAATCACAACTCTAATATGCGCCTCCTCCTTGCCTGCCTCTTGCTGTGCTTTGTACAAAATGTCTGCGCACAACAAACGCCCAAAAACAAAAAAAAGAAAACAGATACCGAAGAACTTTCTTTGGAAAATGACACTTTGCCCAACATGGAATACCGCCTTATCAGCGATAGTGTAAGAAAAGCTGAGTTCCTCGAACAACGCAAACGCCGTAGCAGTCGAAAAAAGAAAAAAGAAAAGAAAATCTATTATGGCATCAAAACCAAAGTCTTGAGCGTCCGCAAAGATGACGGAACGCCCACGATTGACATTGCGCAATATATACCTGCCACGTATTTGCTGAATGACAGCTATCAGCAAGCCATTTATTATTATGATACCAAAGCCCGCAAAATCAAAAACGATAACTACCAAAACCTAACCGCCAAGATAAAAAAGGGACTGCAAGTGTATCTTTTGCATGGCAAATTTGAACGTGTCAAAAACGGCAATACACATACTTTAGGATACTACTATAAAGGACTTACACACGATACATGGAAGGTCTATGGCAAAGATGCCACTTCAGAAAACAGCCTAAGCGAAAAACTTACCTACCACATGGGACATTCGCAAGAGTCGCGTATCACATATTATGATGGCGAGCAGACGAAATTCAAGGAAATCATACCTGTAGAACATAAAATATTGCACGGAAAATATTATCGATTCCACGAGAATGGTGTTTTGGCAGAAGTAGGCGAATATGAAAATGGCGTAAAAGTCGATATCTGGACAGAATATTATGACAGTCGCCAACGAAAACGCCAAGTCCAATACACACCCAGCTACTCATGGCATGACCCCGCCCAGCCCTACCTCTACATGGAGTGGGAGCGGGCAGGCAAGGTGGTATATGAATACAAAAATGGAAAAGAGAAGAAAATAGTGAACGAATAAAATAGACTTCTTGCGAAAGTGCTATTTTTCATACCTCAACCCTGCCCTTCTCCAAATGGAGAAGGGCTAAAAATACACAGGAACAAAACCTAAAAAATGCACATCATTCCCGCCATTGACCTCATAGCAGGCAAGTGCGTCCGCCTCACTGAAGGCGATTATAGCACCCAAAAAACCTACAACGAAAATCCTGTAGAAGTAGCCCAATATTTCGAAGCACAAGGCATCACACACCTACATCTTGTCGACCTTGATGGTGCGCGGGCAGGCAAGGTCATCAATCATCAAATCCTACAAGACATCTCACAAAAAACCTCCCTACAAATAGACTTCGGCGGAGGGATAAAGTCTGATGCTGACCTCGAACTTGCCTACGCTTGTGGTGCTTCGCAAGTAACACTCGGCAGTATAGCCGTACAAAATCCTCAAAAATGCAGAGGTTGGCTCGAAAAATATGGCGCAGAAAAACTTATCTTGGGGGCAGACGTGCGTGATGAGCAAATCCGCATCAATGGCTGGGCAGACAACAGCCAAATCAATCTATATGATTTCTTGAAGCAATATGAACAATACGGCTTCAAATACATCATCTGTACAGACATAGCAAAAGATGGCAGGCAAGGCGGAACCTCTATAGCACTTTACCAACGCATCAGAACCGACTTTCCTGCCCTAAAACTCATAGCAAGTGGAGGCGTTACGTACCCGCAAGACCTTGAAGCCCTCCAAGCTATGGGCGCACATGGCGCGATAGTAGGCAAGGCTATCTATGAAGGTACATTGACTTGGGATATTTTAAAAAATAACCTGCCAAAGAACGAGTAAAAAATGATTGTCTGACAATTTTTGTGGAAGTACCCAGTCTGTCCTTGTGAGCAAAGCGAACAATCGCATGGTTTGCTCTTTTTCCTCTCCAAAAAATTGTCAGACACCCGTTATTTTTTACTCGTTCCTAAGCCCCCATACGTTTTTATGAACTGAATAGCTCAAAATGCTTACAAATATGCGTTTTTCAGCAATATTTCTGCCCCTTTTTCGGCTATCATCATCACAGGCGCGTTGGTATTGCCCATTACGATTTGAGGCATCACAGAGGCATCTATCACACGCAAATGTCCTATGCCATGTACCCTTAGCGCGCTATCTACCACCGCCAAGTCGTCATTGCCCATTTTGCAAGTGCCTACAGGGTGATAGACAGATTCGAGGGTGCGCTTGATGTGGTACAAAATATCTTCATCACTTCCCAATTTTTCAGGAAAGTGTTGCCTCAACCGATAAGGCGTATAAGCCTCATCTTGCAAAATATCAAAGGCTTTCCTTGCACCTGCTATGAGTGTTTTGGCATCATCTTCATGCTGGAGATAGTTGGGCTGTATCAGTGGTGCATCAGTAGGATTGGCAGACCGCAGGGCTACATATCCTTTGCTTTTAGGGCGCAAAAGAGTAGGCAAGAGGGTATAGCCGTCAGTGTAAGGATATTGCGAAACGTCATATATATCCGAATCGTACTTGCCTACGTGGACAGGTGTAAAATGAAACTGCATATTCGGGCGGTCTTGCAAGGCATCTGTACGCCAAAACGCATTGGCTTCAAGCGGACTCATAGTAAAAGGTCCCGATTTGAATGCCATATATTGCGCCAAGTAGCGTACTTGATTGACAGGCTTTAGGGCATAATTGGCAGAAATCGGCTGATTGCAAAGGCTACTCATGATACAAAAAGCGTGGTCTTGTAGATTTTCGCCTACGCCTTGCAGGTGCTTTTTGGCAATGATGCCCATACGTTTCAGCTTTTCCTTGTCGCCAATGCCTGAGAGCATCAAGATTTGAGGAGATTGGAACGCACCTGCCGAAAGTATGACTTCTTTCATTGCCTTAGCAGTCTGAAGGCTACGTCCTATTTCAAACTCTACGCCTGTGGCTATGTCTTTTTCAATCAATATTTTGCGCACTCGTGCGTGTGTGATGACTTTCAGGTTTGGACGTGAAAGAATAGGCGTAAGAAAGGCAGTAGCCGCACTGCATCTTTTTTGATTTTTGATAGTAAACTGAAAATAACCTGCCCCATCTTGTGTCGCGCCATTGAAGTCTTCAGTGGCAGAGATACCTTGTGCTACACACGCTTGTACGAAAGCATCAGCTAAAGGCGTTCGGTAGGCTTTGGCGTTTGTAATGTTTAGCTCTCCAGTTTGTCCATGATAGTTGTCTTGTAACTGTTCGTTGTGTTCAGATTTTTTAAAAAAAGGCAATACACTTTCATAGTCCCAGCCCGCATTGCCAAGATTTGCCCAATCGTCATAGTCAAGTGGATTGCCTCTGATGTATGCCATCGCATTGGTAGAGCTACTGCCTCCGAGTACTTTTCCACGCGGCTGGTACATAGTCCTATAATTTACAAAAGGCTGTGGTTCTGTATAAAAGCCCCAATCTACAGAGGAGTGATTGAGTTTGGAGTAGGCGGCGGGTACATGGATTTCAAGTTTATTGTCCTTGCCTCCCGCCTCAAGAAGGAGTACGCGGGTACTTGGATTGGCTGAAAGTCTGTTTGCTAAGATGCAACCTGCCGAACCTGCCCCAATGATGATATAATCAAAAGTATTCATATCTGTATAAATAAAAACTTCCGCTTCTGTACTGAAGTGGAAGTTTTTGGTTAGCGTTTATAAAATCTTAATTCACTGCTTTGAATTGGATTTTAGAAATTTTTTTTTTTTTTTCAAGGTAGCTTTTACGCGAGGGTCGCCATCTTTGCCTATAGCATAGCAATTTTCAAAATAAGGCAATGCTTGTTTGAGATAGCCATTCTTTTTCTTTTCAAAAGGTTCGCCTTCATCGAGGTACTCCACTAAGCGCATTTTGGTAGTTTCTTTGTGAGGCTCTATCGCAAGATTGTAATAGTATCCTCCCAAGATAAAGTTAGCCGCAAAATCGCGTGGGTCTTGCTTCAAAACTTCCTCTTGTTCTTTTTTATCAGCTTCGCTGATGTCTTGAGCGTAGCTTGCAGTGCTGAGAAGCAAGAAAAGCAAGCAAGTGAGTGGCATAAATTGATTCAAAATTCGTTTCATTTCCTTGTTTTTTTTAGTTTTTATTAAAAAATCACTGCAATTAGGAAAAAAAAAATGAAATACGCAAATTTTTACGAATTTTTTATAAATTTGTTTCATTTTTCTGTAGTTTTTAGCTGAGAATTTTGATAAATTGTTTTACTTCTTTTATTTTTTCTGTTTCGCCCAAATTTTCAAATGCCATGATAAGATTGCGTAATACACGCGTCAAGATGTCGAGGGGCAGGCAAGGTTCATAAAAAATGGTATTTGTAGGTATCTGAAGTTTTAGGATATAGTCGTCAATGTCTTTGCGGGTAAAAATCATGCCCCGATTGAAGGCATTGATATAGAACTGTGTTTCGTCTGATTTATAAGTAAGTACAAAAAGATTCGGCAAATTGACACCAAAAACGGGCATTTTGAGCCTTTGCGCCACGAGCATATATACGATACAAAGCGCGATAGGATTGCCACGCCTACTCTCAAGGACTATATTTATCATAGAGTTATTGGGCGAATTGGGGCTTTGGGTATTACTTGAGAAATAAAATTTCTCAAAAATAATTTGGTTCAAGTTCTTTAGTTGGTCATAAGGACTTGTGTAAGGTCGGTGCGTAAGCCATGCATCATAGTATATCTTATCCACCTCTTTTTTGAGTTTTTTGTAGTCAAGTTCAGGATATTGATAAGTAGCGATTGCCCAAAGCCCTTTGAGAAGGTTATCGGGTTCGTTGGCTTTCCAATCTTTCAGGCGCGTATGTACGGCAGAGAGTTGGAGGGCGTGTATGAGGTCTTCTATCCTTTTTTGAAACTCAGGCTGTGCGCTTGCCTGCCATTCGGTTTCTAAAAAAGGAATCATGACCTCGCCCATAGAGATTATTTTGTCTTCTATGTGTGTGAGGACTTCAGTGTCGTCATCTTCCAAAAGAGAAATGAGGGCTTTGATTTCAGTTGTTTCCATAGCTTTCAGGACTTTCATGACAAAGTTATCATTTTTTCAGAAAAATCATATATTTTTATAAAAAAAGGCAATTTTTAGGAACGAGTAAAAAATAACTTGAGAATATTTAGCCACGCTGTAAGCGTCTGTTATCGAGCTTTTACGCGGTTAGGCAATACCAACAGACGCTTACAGCGTGGCTTCGCGTGAGTGAAATTATCATGTTATTTTATTTTCATTCCTTAGAAATTTTTTAAGAATAAAAATATGCCTTTGCACTCAAAATCTTTCTTTTCTGGTTCTTAAAAAATTATTGCGCAGGCAAAACTGTAGAACAGGCTTCCAGCCTGTTGTTTCAAATAATAAACAGGCTGGAAGCCTGTTCTACAGAATATTCCGCAATAACTTTCGAAGAACCTATTTTCTAAAACATACAAAAAACAGACCACTGTACAATTTCATTTTTTGTTGGGCTGTAAGTGTTTGGTGTCCCACCAAACGTTATTTTTACGCAAATTTAAAATTGTATAGCAGTTTGACAAAAAAAATAAAAAAAGCACTAAAAAATAATAAACAGTCTTTTCAAAAACCCAAAAATAACTTTTGCAAAATCTTATTTTGCAAAAAACAGAGAAATGATTTTTTATAAATTGTAAGAAAACAAGATAGAACTATACAATTTTAAGAAAAATATTGCACTAATCAAAAAAGTCCCTATCTTTGCAAACGTATTCGTAAAGTTATCCTTCCCCAAAAACCCTCTACTGTAATGCAAGAGTTCGGACTAAAATCTACAAAAGCACCCATAGCTTCTTCTGGTGTAAATGATTGCGAAATCGTTTATTGGAATCTCTCTCCCGCCGAATTGACTGAACACGCCCTCGCCAACCGCGAAGGTGTACTCGCAGACAATGGTGCCATCATGTGCGACACAGGCAAGTTCACTGGTAGGTCGCCCAAAGATAAATTTGTAGTGAAAGATGCCAACACCGAAAATACAGTGTGGTGGGGCGACATCAATATTCCGCTCTCCACAGCACATTATGACCAACTGGAGGCAAAAATGCTTGCCTACCTGAAGGGCAAAAAAATCTATGTGCGTGATGCTTATGCGGGCGCACACGATACTTATAAGTTACATTTGCGCGTCATTAACACTCAAGCGTGGCAAAATATGTTTTGCTACAATATGTTTTTGCGCCCCACTACTGAAGAATTAGCGCATTTCGCACCCAATTTTACTATCATCTGTATTCCTGAATTTCAGGCAGACCCCGCTGTAGATGGCACGCGCCAAAGCAATTTCACGATAGTAAACTTTACCAAAAACACTATCCTCATAGGCGGTACTGCCTATGCAGGCGAGATGAAAAAAGGCATCTTCTCGGTCTTGAATTATACTTTGCCTCATCACCACAAGGTGCTTTCTATGCACTGCTCCGCCAATGTAGGTGATGACAACGATACAGCCGTATTTTTTGGACTCTCTGGTACAGGCAAAACAACCCTCTCAGCTGATGCTTCGCGCCACCTTGTAGGTGATGACGAACATGGCTGGGCAAATGACAGTGTTTTCAACTTTGAAGGCGGTTGTTATGCCAAAGTCATTGACCTTACCCACGAAAAAGAACCTGAAATCTTTGATGCTATCCGTTTTGGCGCAATCTTAGAAAATACGCGCTTCCTACCCAATACACGCACTCCAGACTATACCAACAAGACTGTAACAGAGAATACGCGCACTTCGTACCCCATTCATTATATCAACAATGCGCTCGAAAAATCTGTAGCACCTATCCCAAAAAACATCTTTTTCCTTACGGCAGATGCGTTTGGTGTGATTCCGCCTATCTCTAAGCTAAATGCAGGACAAGCCATGTACCACTTCATCTCGGGCTATACTGCCAAAGTAGCAGGTACAGAAATGGGTGTTACAGAGCCTCAAACAACTTTTTCAGCTTGTTTTGGTGCTGCGTTCTTGCCTTTGCACCCCACGAAGTATGCCGAACTTTTGGGCGAAAAAATGAAACAACACCAAGTAAATGTTTGGCTTATCAATACAGGCTGGACTGGCGGTGCTTACGGCGTGGGTTCGCGCATGAAGTTGAGCTTTACGCGGGCTATGATTCGCGCGGCATTGGCAGGCAAGTTGGATAATGTGCAGTATGAAGCGCACCCTGTTTTTGGTGTACAAATGCCTACTTCCTGCCCCGACGTG
>JAAFJK010000204.1 GCA_013298105.1 Cytophagales bacterium | reverse complement strand
GTAGAGAATTACGGACATTTTTGGGTGCCTTCTGGTTTTGGTAAATGGAATGACCTCAAAAACAGTATGGATGCCTCTTGGGTTTCTGGCTATTATGTTGAGTTTGGTGGACTATCCACAGACCCGCCACTCCAAATCACGAGTACCAAAAACGTGGAATTAGCCACTAAGTTAGATTTTACATTGGTTTCGCAAGTTTGTGTAAATGCTTCTCCCATTGGGCTTTCTGGCTCGCCTATGGGGGGGACTTTCAAAGTAAATGGCTTGCCTGCCACTGCTATCAATCCTATGACTTTGGGTGCGGGTACGCATACAGTTGTATATGAGAGAGCAGGTTGTTTCTTGCCTGCCACGAAGACTATAGAAGTGAAATCCTTGCCTGCCCTCTCTTTTGTGGGTTTGCAGTCAAGTTATTGCATTTCTGCATCTGCTTTTACTTTGCAGGCAAATCAAGTAGGTGGCTCTTTCAAAGTAAATGGCGTAGGTGGAAGTACATTCAATCCCACTACTTTGGGTGTGGGAACACACACTGTAGAATACACTTATACAGATGCAAACAGTTGTACCAATACCAAATCCGAAACTGTAGTCGTGAACGCCTTGCCTACCGTTTCTTTTGTGGGCTTGCAGGCAAGTTATTGTATTTCTGCTCCTGTTTTTGCTTTACAAGGCAATTTTGCAGGCGGTTCTTTCAAAATCAATGGTGCAAATACAAGTACATTCAACGCCAACGCTTTAGGTGCAGGTACGCACACTGTAGAGTACATTTATGCAGATGCCAACAGTTGCACAAATAGTACCTCACAGCCTGTAGTAGTGAACGCCTTGCCTACCTTGTCATTTGTAGGCTTGCGGAGCGTTTATTGTGTGGATACGCCTACTTTTGGCTTGCAGGCAAGTCCTACAAGTGGTACGTTCAAAATCAATGGCATAGATGCCACTGCCTTTGAGCCTACTACTTTGGGGATAGGTACACACACTGTAACATACACTTACACAGATGCGAATAGTTGCACAAACACCATAGCACAGCCTGTATCTGTAGTGATCTTGCCTACCCTGTCATTCGTGGGCTTGCAGGCAGGTTATTGTATAGATGCGCCTGCTTTTGGGTTGCAGGCAAGTCCTGCGGGTGGTACTTTCAAAGTGAATGGTATCAACGCTACAGAATTTAATCCTACAGCTTTGGGTGTAGGTACACATACTGTATTCTATGAATACACTGATGGAAATACTTGTAAAAATACCAAATCGGAAACTGTAGCCGTGAATGCCTTGCCTACCCTTGTTTTTGAGAATGTGCCTGATAGATATTGCCCTCAAGCTGTAGCGTGGACATTGGAGGCGACTCCCGCAGGTGGGCAATTTACGATAGATGGTGCGCCTGTAGTGGTCTTAGACCCTACACTTTATCCCGCAGGCACAGATGTAACGCTTACGTACACCTATGCAGATGCGAATATTTGCACAAACTCGATTAGCAAAAATATTTCCATCATTCCGCCTGATTTTTATGAAGATTTGGAGGCAGATACTACCCTTTGTCTTGCCCCGAATAAAACCTTTGTCTTGGAAGCACTTACAGAGGCAGAAGTGGCATTACTAAATGCAGACGGCTGGAATGTAAGCTATCTATGGTCGAATGGCGCAAACCTAAATAACCGTACTATAGCCATAAAAGGGGCATCTGGTACGCGCCAAGAGATAAGCGTAATAGTACAAGACCAAGAAAAATGCTACCAACGGGAGATTTTATTCAAGGTCAATTTTGAGTGCAACTCAAATTTTCATGTGCCTACAGCCTTTACACCTGATGGCAATAACCTGAATGATGTTTTGCAAACTTTTGGAAAGGATATTTCGAGCTTAAAATTCCAAATATTCAATCGCTGGGGTGAGCTAATCCACACAAGTACAAACGTCAAGGAAAAATGGGACGCAACTATAGGCGGTAAGCCTGCGCCTGCAGGCGTGTATATATGGCAGGCAAGCTATACTCGAAATGATAGCAAAGAAGTCAAAAAAGAACAGGGTAAAATTATGCTGGTACGGTAGGCAAGTGTCTTACATATAACTTACAGCCCAGCTTCAGATTGAAGCTGGGCTTTTTTAATCTAAAAATACTTTGGCACAAGCATATACACATTACGAAACCTGCGCGGATTAGAAAAATCATTCAACTTACCTGAGTAACTATTGTCTATGATAAGTAATCCATCTTTGAAGTCCACAACGGGGTTATAAGATTCATCACTTTTTTTATTCGGGTCTGCATAGTTTGTATAATAGAAATGCGTCCCACGCTTCATTATCGTATAAATATCAGACCAATCGTATTGCACAAATTGGAGTTCAGGAGTTTTATTAGGCAGAAGAAATAAACGAAACTCGGTGTGTGATTTTGTTTTGTAATAACGATTCAAAGTAATTGTATTTTCTTTATCACTTGATGTATAACCCGCCGAAGGTGATTCAGGGTGAAAGAAATACTGTGCCACATTTAAAAGGTCATATTCATGCAATACTTTGCCTATGTCAGCAGGCAAGTTCGGATTTATGGGCATATTTTTAAGCGTCTGTGCATCAGGTATTTTGTGCTTATTTGCCTCATAAAAAGCGGTTATTTTTTGCGCACAATCGCCCTGTATGACCTCCCACTGTGTTTTGTAAGGTTTATCATTTTCGCTTGGTGCAAGGTTGGTATTTGGGTTTGTGTTGGGCGAATTGGGAGAAATAGACTGCCCTGTGATAGCATCAAAATAGCGTGGAATTGCCATAAAAACAATCCTATTTCGTTTGCTGTCATTCAACTTGCCTACCTCGCCTGTACTGAAGTCTATGACCAAAAAGCCATTTTTGTAATCCACCACAGGATAATCCATGTACGAATCCGCCATATCTTGCTGTAGGCAATAATAGGTCTGTCCCGCTTTCTTTTTGATGGCTTTGGGGAAGTTCATATTATTGTCCAAATACTCAAGCGAAGGCGCACCGTTTACTCTACAAGAAAATACCAAAACCCCTTTTGTGGGGCTTTCGCGCTGTAATTTCAAGATTCCTTCATCAAGCGTATAGCCATCAGGCGATATCCCAAAATCATAATGACAAACCTGTAGCCAATCGTATTGATAAA
>JAAFJK010000793.1 GCA_013298105.1 Cytophagales bacterium | reverse complement strand
ACAAATTGGCTGAAATCATCAACTGTAGTAGGATCACTTCCTCCAATACTTTGCCTAAATCGAATACTCCCAAAACCTGTAGCTTGTGCTACGCCTTCCCAATTTCCTACACCTATGGTGCTACCTATGGCATCATCAGGGCGTTTGTAGAGTTTGATGTTATTCGGGTTAGCGAGGTCTGCGGCGGAAATGGTATTGCCTGCGGGAACTTCGAACTTGATTTCAGTCAAAGGGGAGAAAGTTTGGTTTGTGCCGTAGTTGCGCACTACCCAATAGCAGTTCATAAAACTCATACCTGGTACATTGGGATAGCTTTCGGGTGCGCCATCTATGCGTGTAGCGACCACTTCGCCATTGGGTGTGATGGCACCAAAATCCATGGTAATGCCCGACTGCGGGAATACGCTCACTGTATTGGCAGTGGCTGGAACTACTACACGACTAACAGCTCCATCGCCAAGTGGCATATTGGCATCTGCCCAGACTACGCCCCCTTCTAAAGTAGCATCATTGCCATTCACGAGGTCTTCAGTCAATACACCTGTATTTTCATCAAAACGATAGTATGCCTCCAATGCAGTAAAATTAGGGTGTTGGTCTTGAGCGCGGAGGTTTACCCAGTCTTTGATAGTAACTTCTGTAAGGGCAGTATTCCAAATGCGGAGTTCGTCTATGCTACCATTGAATAAGTTGCCTCCTGTTTGCAACTTGCCTACGTGAAGGCGTGTAGCGGCACTCATAGCTCCTGTATTTCCTGTGGCAGTGGCTTCTTGTTTTCCATCAATGAACAGCCTCAAAGTAGTGCCAGCGCGGGTTACGGCTACGTGTGTCCATTTGCCATCATTTACATTGGAAGTGGAAAGAATCGTATTGTTGGTGCTTATGCCACCTGTACCAAAGGCGACTTTTGTGCCTAACAAACTTATTCCAAAGTCTTCATTTTGTCCTGCAACGCTGGCATCTACCAAACCTGTACCATTTTCCCAATGTGCGCCAGTGGCACCTGTTTGGGTGGTACGTAACCAAAACTCTATCGTAAAATCATTTTCTACGTATCTTGGCATATCCACATAGCTTGTGGTGCCGTTGTAGGTAAGGACAGTTCCGCCATCTTGGAAATTGTTGATAATGGCATTGCGTTCTGCTAAGATGAACTCGCCTGCTGTAGTTTCGCGGTGCGCTAAACGTCTTGCTAAACGGTTTTGTACGCCTCCCAATTTTGCCCAAGTTGCGTCAGCATTATTGTCGCGTTGGGCAAAGCGTAAAGCATTGGCAACATCTATACCACTGTTATTAGCGTAATTGTAGGTAAGGGTAGCTTGTGGGCTTGAGCCACCTACAAAGAACATACCAAAATAGCGGTCTGTATAAAGGCTTGCATAGCCTGTAGGCGCACCTACGGTATTAGGCAAGGCATTGACTTTATAAAGGTGTACGCCTGTAGGGGCAACTGTGCCTGTGATTTCACTTGCCTGCATTACGTCTGTATTCGTGAGGGTTACGCCACTGGATATAGTGTAGGTGTTGGCACTTACATCGCCAAGCGGTGCGCTTGATAGTACTCTTGCAGGGGATCCGTTAAGTGTGCCATCTGCTGTGGCTGTATATGCTTTATTTTCTGTAACAATCCCTGCATTTTCATCAAGACGGAAATAGCCCACTAAACCAGATTCAGTGCCTACTAACTTCGAACACATACTTGCGCGAATTTCTGTAATACTGCGGGCTGTATTCCATATTTTTACTTCGTCTATATTGCCATTAAACCCATAAGCATCTGTACCTATGTTGATAGAATTAGGCAATTTAGCCGTTCCTGTAAGAGTGGTAGTGGCACTTTGTAACACACCATTCACATACAAGCGTAAGACATTGCCTGCATTATAAGTACCTGCGACATGATACCATTGATTAGCTACGATAGCATTGTCTGAAAATATTTGAAAAAATGCAGGCACAGTATTGTCAGTTCGAAACCCAATTCTGCCATCATCATTCACAAATAATTGACGAAAAGAAGCTCTACCTACAATCGCGGGAAACTCTGTAGGGATAGGCAAGGCACTTACCCGTATCCACGCTTCATAAGTAAATTCTGTGCTTTGGAAAGTGGCAGAATTAGCTGTACTGACTGAGTTTAAGCCTGTAAAAGTAAGCGCGTTTCCACTCCCCGCAGGCAAGATGGTAGAAACAGCTTTAACATTGGAGGTTGAGCCACCTATTACACGATAATAATAAACGCTTGCACTCGGAACTGTAACATTATAAGAAACCACATTGCCCACATTCAAACCACTGTATCCTGCTACAAAAGCCGTCATACCTGCATCAGTGGCTACTTGCAAAGTATAAGGTGGTGTACCTGCTGTCCAATTCGCTGTAAAACTCGTAGCGGTTACGTTTGTAGCTGTTACGGCACTGAAAGAAGGACATGAACCTGAAAGCGCATCGCCTGTACTTGAAAAGTCCCAAGTTTTTGTAATATCCAAAAAAGTACGCGCACTAACTCCTATGCAGTAGGTTCTTCCACTTGCGCCAAATACAACCCCTGTAGGCACGCCTGCCTGCCCAGCCCAGCCTATCAAAGTAGCGTCATAGTTGGCGGTATTCATGCCACAACCATCGAGCATATTAGGCATCATAACGCCTAAACTTCGCAACTGCCATGAAGCCAAAGATTGGTTGAAAGATGCGGTAAGTTGGAACATAAGACTCATATTTGTAACAGCACTAACATTCCAAGTAGATAGATTTTGGTTAAATACATCAGCATATCGAAACATTTCGCTCATGCTTGTTACTGCTACCACATTCCAAGCGGATATGTCTTGATTGAAAGCATCTGCAGACTCAAACATTTTAGTCATATCAGTTACCAACGAAACATTCCAATTTCCAATAGGTTGGTTAAAAGCCCACGCGTTATTAAACATTTGAGACATATTTGTAACCTTACTCGTATTCCAATTACTCAATGGTTGATTAAAGATGTCGGTTTCACCAAACGTGCCTATCATATTAGTAACATTGCCTACATTCCAACTATTTAAAGATTGGTTAAAGGCATTCGCATTCCAAAATAATTGTTCCATGTTTGTTACAAGCCCAGTATTCCAAGAACCAAGGGGTTGATTAAATGATGTAGCATAAAAAAACATTGCGTTCATGTTGGTTACATTTCCTGTGTTCCAACTCCCTATAGGTTGGTTGAAAGCAGTAGCATTAGCAAACATGGCAATCATGTTTGTTACAGCCCCTGTATTCCAACTACCAATGTTTTGATTAAAAGCAGTTGCACCCTGAAACATATTACTCATATTCGTTACATTGCTCGTATTCCAATTACCAATATTTTGATTGAAAACACTTGCACTCGAAAACATTCGATGCATATTGGTTACATTGCTTGTGTTCCAATTGTTCATGGTAGTATTTCCATTGAAAGCAGCACAATCACGAAACATTTCTTGACATGAAAACCCTCCTACAGAAAAATTAGGCACATCTGTAGCATTGTAGGTAAGGGCATTGCAACCCCAAAAAGCCTTTTCCATCGAAGTCCAAGCATTATTGCCCCACTGTTCTATAGTTTTGATTTTGATTTTATCACCTCCATTATTAAAAAATATACGCGGGAAAGTGCCTGTGATAACAACCGTATAAGTGCCTGCATTGGTATAATTATGTGTAGCATCTCCTGTTTGCGCGACGCTTGTGGTGCCATCACCCCAATTCACGTCATAGTTGTATCCACCACTTGCAGTAGGAATGGTAATACTTTCTCCGCCGCCTGTAGTTTGCCAAGTGGTAATAAAAGCATTAGTCAAATCTGCTACAGCTACCGCCGTTGAGAAAGCGGAGGTGTTATTTCCTGCATCACGGGCTGTAGCAGTAACTTTATTAGCAACCGTAAAAGAACCTGAAAATGTCCAAGTGGTGCCTGTTACGGTAGCTTGTCCTTTGTAAGTTCTGCCTTGACTTTCAGTGCTACCATTTTCAAATATTTCTACTACATCTCCTAAAGCACAACTACCTGTAATGGTAGTAGTGGAAGCGATATAAATGGTAGGCGAGGCTTTGGCATTATTTCCACCAGATATGAGGGCTATACCTGCTGTACCATTTGCGTAGATAATATTGCCTGATATGGTATTTTGTACTGCCCCGCTACCATTTATATAAATGCCTTCTAAACTATTGTTGGCAATGATATTCGGGTCGCTTCCAGAAGTTCCACCTATGACATTATTAGCAGAAGTTCCTGTAACATGAATACCATACGTAGAGTTGGGAACTGATGTAGAGCCATTTGCGCCTACGCCTATGAAGTTGTCTTTTATGATATTATTTGAAGAACCTTGAATGTGGATAGCCCCGCCACTCACATTGCCACATATTGTATTTTTTTGGATAGTATTCGAACCTGCATTGAGTACAATTCCTCTCTCAGCAGGTATAGAAGTTAGCCCTGTTTTATTAGTACCTATGTAATTTCCTTGAATAGTGTTACCTGTTCCACCCACCACAACCACATTGTATATGCAATTTGTAAGTACATTGAACTTGCCTACATCAACCACCCCTGAATAACCTAATACGTTATTTGAGGCAAGCATAACTCCGTTCATATTGAGTGCAGTAGCGGTGCTACCATCAGCTTTTAATCCTACATAGCAACCCGAAATATGATTTGAACTTGAAGTTCCTTCCATATAAATACCCGCTTGAAACCCTGGACTGCCAGGGAGTCCATAGACTGCCAATCCTCTTATAATACAATTATTGACATTGGTAAGCCTCAATCCATGTTCATCAGGTGATATGCCTCCAATGCCTGCACAGTTTAACTCTACTTTCAATACAGCATTATTTTCAGACCCAAACGAAGCCGTATTTTTACTTGAGCCAAAAGCGGAGTAACCATCTATGATGACAGGATTCGTAATAACCAATAAAGAATCAG
>JAAFJK010000150.1 GCA_013298105.1 Cytophagales bacterium | reverse complement strand
TATAGCCACTGAAGTAGATGAAGATAAGTATGAAGAAGTGGAGTTAGGGGACAGTGTTTATATCCTTTATGATACTTCGTATAGAGAATTAGAATGTAGAGTGGAACCTCAACCTCGCACCCGTAAGCCTCAAAACAAACGATTACCGCCAAAACAAAAATAACAAAGTTTTTTAACCTGTACCATGAAAAAAATAATACTATCCATACTCACTTTTTGGGGAGTAGCAAGTACCTTGCCTGCCCAAAATCAAATCCCTGCACCCTATCCAAGTTCTAAATTTGAGCAACTTGGGACTATGTTGCCCACACCCAATACGTACCGAACCGCCGATGGCTCGCCAGGTCAGGACTATTGGCAACAAAAAGCCGACTACAAAATTCAGGTTAGTCTGAATGAAAATGACCATACGGTACAAGGTTCTGAAACTATTACCTACTACAACAACGCGCCCACGCCCCTTGCCTACCTTTGGCTACAGCTTGACCAAAACCTGTTTGACAAAGATTCGGACACGCAAAAAACTGAAACACTGAACCCTGCGGACTCGCTCAATGGCGGTTTTATGCGTTGGGTTTTTATCTCAAATTGCGAAGGCGGCTACAAAGTCGGCAATGTACGTGATGCGGCAGGCAAGCCTTTGAAGTTCGTAATCAACAAAACCATGATGCGCATTGACTTGCCTACCGCCTTGCCTGCGAAGGGAGGCAAGGTCAGCTTCTCGATGGATTGGTCTTACAAAATCCCCGAACAGCGCAAATATGGTGGGCGGGGAGGCAAGGAATTTTTCCCTCAAGATGGCAACACGCTCTATGAAATGGCGCAATGGTTTCCGCGCATGGCAGTCTATAGTGATGTTACAGGCTGGCAAAATAAGCAGTTTTTGGGAGCAGGAGAGTTTGCACTTACTTTTGGCGACTATGAAGTAGCCATTATAGTCCCTTCAGACCACATAGTAGCCTCTACAGGCGAACTCCAAAACCCTGCACAAGTCCTTAACAGTAAGCACATCGAGCGACTCAAAAAAGCCGAAACTGCCACTGAACCCGTCCTTATCCAATCTCAAGAAGAAGCTGAAAAAGCCGAAAAGACTCAAGCCAAAGACACCAAAACTTGGATTTACAAAGCCAAAAATGTCCGCGACTTCGCGTGGGCAAGTTCCCGCAAATTTATTTGGGACGCTATGCGTGTGGAGCAGGCAGGCAAGAAAGTGTGGGCAATGTCTTACTATCCCAAAGAAGGCAATCCGCTTTGGGGGCAATACTCTACTCAAGTCGTGGCACATACCTTGCGCGTATATTCACGCTATACGATTGATTATCCGTATCCTGTGGCTATCTCGGTGCATGGCTCGGTCTTTGGCATGGAGTATCCTATGATTTCGTTTAATGGTGGCAGACCAAACCCTGATGGCACGATACCTGACTACATACGCCACGCGATGGTGGGCGTGATAATCCACGAAGTAGGACACAATTACTTCCCCATGATTATCAATTCGGACGAAAGACAATGGACATGGATGGACGAAGGACTGAATAGCTTTTGTGAATATCTCGCAGAGGTAGAACTCAAAGATCAGCCTTGGGCAAAAAAAGACTATGGCGAAAAAGGCTATCCTACCCGTAGAGGTCCCGCCAAAAACATCACAGACTATATGCGAAGCGACCCCAAAACGCTTGTGCCTATCATGACAAACTCTGAGCAGATACTACAGTTTGGCAACAATGCCTACGGAAAACCCGCTACCGCCTTGAATATCTTGCGCGAAACTGTCATGGGGCGCGAGCTATTCGACCATGCCTTCAAGCAATATGCCCAAAAATGGGCTTTTAAACACCCAGAGCCTGCCGACTTTTTTCGTACTATGGAAGATGCCTCTGCAGTAGATTTGGATTGGTTTTGGCGCGGTTGGTTTTTTACAACCGAAGCCTGTGATATTGCACTTGAAAGTGTAAAACTTACCCTTATTGCTGATAAAAAAAACCAAGCCACCGCACAGGCAAGTCCCTTCTTGACGCAATATTATAAGCCTGAACAAGTAGAACGCCAGCGTAAACGCCTCCAAGAAGTAGGCACACCACTTACCAAAGCTGAAGAAGAAGCGTTGAGTGCAGGCAAGTTTTTCTATACTTTGCACCTGAAAAATGTGGGCGGTCTGCTTATGCCTGTCATTTTCCAAATAAACTATGAAGATGGCACAAAGGAAATCGTCCGCGTTCCTGCCGAGATTTGGCGCAAAAATGTGCATGAAGTATATAAAACTATCATGACCTCTAAGCCTGCGGTATCTTTTCAGCTTGACCCCGCAGAAGAAACGGCAGACATAAATACCCAAAACAATGCCTTTCCAAGAAAAAATGCAGATTCAAAATTTGAAGAAATCAAGGAGAAATAGGCAACCAAGCACGCAAAATCCTTGTGTGCTTGTATGTTTTTGTCAAAAATTATAAAAAAAATAGACAAAAAATTTGAATACCAAAAAAAATACTATATTTGCTACATTATTTAATTAGCATAGATACAACATGGCAAGTTTGAATCGCATTTCTCTTATTGGGAACGTGGGGCGCGACCCCGAAATCAAAGATTATCAAGGCAATAAAGTTGCCTCTTTCTCCTTAGCCGTAAACGAAAAAGTATTGCGTGGAGAAGGCTACCAAGCAGAAGAAAAAGTGTTGTGGTTTCGTGTTACCTTTTGGGGCAATACAGCCGACATTGTAGAGAAGTTTGTAAAAAAAGGCTCACAAGTCTATATAGATGGCAAATTGAGTACAAGCGAATATACCGACCGAGAGGGTAAAAGCCGTACTTCGCTCGAAGTGCGTGGACAAACCCTTACCTTACTGGGCGCGGGCGGATTGGGTGGTCCTTATGCACCCATACAAGAACAGCCCGCACACCACACAGATACAAAAACAGAGAGCGAAGGCGAGCATACAACCCCTGTAGAACAAGCTCCGATTGACAACGATAGCGACTTGCCTTTCTAAATATGATTGCTTCTTATGCCCATAAGAAGCAATGTTTTTTATGTTTTGATGCTTTTTTTACTTATTTCATAACCAATTCAAACCTTTTACCAACTTCTGTCGTGCCTTTTCTTTTACAAGTAAAAATACCTTTTGTAGAAACAAGCGAATATGCTTTTTGGGCATTTTGGGTTGTTTTGATAGGAATGGCTGTGCTGTTGTTTCTTTTAGCTATAGTGTCTGGCGCAGAGATTAGCTATTTTAGCCTGTCCGAAAAAACAATACAGGGCTTCAAAGAAAGCTCAAATGTTACCGAAAAACGAGTAGCCTATCTACTCTCAAAACCGCGTAATCTCCAGATTACATTTATCATTGTTTTGCGCCTTATCAAAATAGCCTTTATCACTTTGGCAGTATTCATGATTGAGCATTTCTTTGAAGAGTCAGTAGAGGAGTGGTTTATTTTGGTGCTGTTGCTTTCGGTTATTCTGCTCGTTTTTGGCGAGCTTGTACCGCGCATCTACGCCCATGAGAAGCAACTGCGGTTCAGTAAACGCCATGCGTAT
>JAAFJK010000721.1 GCA_013298105.1 Cytophagales bacterium | reverse complement strand
CAACTCAAAAACCTATCGCTGGGCATAGAATACTTGGTCTTTGGAAAACCGCAATTTTTCAATGGTAAGTTCAGCATTGTCCACCCTGAGATGGAAGTTCTAACTTCTGTCGAAAAGCAAACAGGTTTTTTAGAACCTGTTTACAACGTGAGTGAGATGATGAAAATCAAGTTCTTTGGGGCGAAGGCGGTAGGCAAGGTCATCAAAAACCTCCTTGAGATAGCCAAACCACACTTAGCAGAAAACTTGCCTGCCCACCTCTTAGATACTTACAAGCTCTTACCCAGACCAGAAGCTGTCCAAAATATCCATTTCCCCTCCTCCCCTACTCTACTGAAGTCTGCCACCTATAGACTGAAGTTTGAGGAATTATTTTTCTTACAGTTGCGCATTTTGAAAAAACAAAAGAACCAAAAGAAAGACTACCAAGGACAAGTTTTCAGTAAATTGGACTTGCTCACAGAATTTTATGAAAAACATTTGCCCTTCGAACTCACAGGAGCGCAAAAGCGTGTGGTAAAAGAAGTCTATAAAGACATGACCACAGGCAAACAAATGAACCGACTTGTGCAGGGTGATGTGGGTTCAGGCAAGACTATGGTGGCGTTTTTGGCTATGCTCATTGCTATCAGCAACCGTACACAAGTTTGTATGGTCGCGCCTACAGAGATTTTGGCAGAGCAACACTATGTAGGCTTGAAGGTTTTTGCAGATGCTATGGGCATCACGATTGATTTGCTTACAGGCTCTACCCTTGCCCGCAATAGGCGCGTCATGCATGAGCGGCTCATGAATGGCAACCTGAAAATTCTTATCGGGACACACGCCATTTTTGAAGATAAAGTACAATTTGAGAATTTAGGACTTTGTATTGTAGATGAGCAACACCGCTTTGGCGTGGCACAGCGAAGCAAACTTTGGCAAAAAAATGTCATTCCACCGCATATCCTTGTCATGACAGCTACGCCTATACCGCGCACTTTGGCTATGACTGTTTATGGCGACCTCGATGTTTCAGTTATTGATGAGATGCCTGCGGGCAGAAAGCCTATCATTACTGCCCACCGCTATGAGAGCCATCGACTGCGTGTATTTGGATTCATAGCTGAAGAAGTCAAAAAAGGCAGGCAAGTTTATATGGTCTATCCGCTCATAGAGGAAAGCGAAAAATTGGACTACAAAAACCTCATGGACGGCTACGAATCCGTAAGTCGCGCTTTTCCTGACCTACACTTGAGTATCGTGCATGGGCAGATGAGTTCAGTGGATAAAGACTACGAAATGCAACGTTTTAAAAAAGGCGAAACGCATATCATGGTTGCTACTACGGTTATAGAGGTGGGCGTGAATGTACCGAATGCCTCTGTTATGATTATCGAAAATGCAGAACGTTTTGGACTTTCGCAACTGCATCAGCTTCGAGGGCGGGTAGGTAGGGGTGCGGAACAGTCGTATTGTATCCTCATGACAGACTACAAATTGAGCAAAGATTCGCTTGTACGCCTCGAAACTATGGTAAAAACCAACAATGGTTTTGAGATTGCAGAGATTGATTTGAAACTCAGAGGACCTGGCGATTTGATGGGAACACAACAAAGCGGTGTGCTGGACTTGGTATTGGCTGACCTTGCCAAAGATGGGGACATCTTAAAACAAGCCCGCGACAGTGCCTCCGAACTCCTCGATACAGACGCAAACCTCGAAAAATCTGAAAATTTGCCTGTACGAAATTGGATTATCACGCATCAAAAACAAGAGAATTTTTGGAGTAGGATTAGTTGATTTACGATTTAAGATGTACGATTTACGTTTTTTCAAAAAAGTTTTCTTAGCGATTGGGTTATTCTTTTTTCTGACTTTCTTTACTGCCTCTTGCGAATCAGGTGTAGATGGAGATGATGTAATTGGATTTCCTTTTGCGTTTCAAGTTGAACCTTCTGGGAAGTGTGCAGAAAATTGTGAATCGTATTTTTCTTACGCTTTTCTGTTGCTTGATTTTTGTTTGGTATATTTCTTTATGCTACTGGCAGGCAAGGTCATTTACCTTGCCTACCCGAAGCCCGAATCTTGTGGTGCATATCCACATAACAAAAAAAGTATTTGATAATTAAAATTGTCATAAATTACTTAGGAACGAGTAAAAAATAAGATGGTCAGGTTTTTGTACGATATTTTGTGTTTAGACAAGGCGCAATAGAAGCGCAAAGCGGTGTTTTGTAATGAATATTGCAACGAAGTATAAGCATAAAAGAT
>JAAFJK010000546.1 GCA_013298105.1 Cytophagales bacterium | reverse complement strand
CTCAAATTTGGTTAAGTCTTCCTTGTTTTCCAAGCCAAAGAGGGCAGGCAAGATATGCGTTTCTAAGCGTGAAAAGTAAGGCGCAAAATCGCTTTTAATGTGATATGCCACAAAAATCCTGCTCGCAGGAAAGGCGGTAGGCAAGGTGTCCGTAATCATTTTTTGGTCTGTAGGCAAGATGCTAAACGTACAACCGTCCATCTGCCACGCTACGCGGACTGTAATAGGTTTCATGAGAAATTCGTTTTTTCAAATATACGGATTTTTGGGGAATAATACGTATATTTGCAAGAAAAACATGAATTTACCCAAATACGAACTTATCCATCAAAATGACCTTGCTAAATTTGAATTTATTAGCGAAGGAGTGAACGGAAATATAGAAAAAGTCGTTATATGCAGTGAGATGACTAAAGAACCTGCACAGGTTTTTAACTTAGGCTTTGGGGATAAAGATGCTCAAACAGGAGAAATAAGCGATAAAACAAACAGCAATAATGGCGACAGAGATAAGGTTTTAGCAACAGTTGCTTTTACCGCCTACCTATTCACAGACAGTAATCCTGATGCTTGGATATACATGGAAGGTAGTACACCTGCAAGAACTCGCTTGTATCAAATAGCTATTAATACCTATTACAATGAAATTCAAGAAGATTTTATAGTTTTAGGTTCTTTGGCAGAAGAGTTGATAGAATTTGAAAAAACAAAAACTTCAACGCATTTTTAATCAAACGAAAAACATAATTTACCATGAAAACATTTAAAGAAGAAGCGGCTGAATGGCTTAAAAACAAAGAATTACATACTTCTACTGAACTTGAGCAATATGAAGTGAAAGGCGAATTAGCTGAAAAAATAGAAAAGGCAAAAGAAAATTTTGCTAAAATCGGATTTCCAAAGCCTGAACTTTTGGAGAAATTGAGCCTTTAACCTTGCCTACAAATCTCGTGAAGTGCTTTTTCATTGATGCTATCCCAAACCAAAATATCCTCAAGCCAAAGAGGGCAGGCAGGCAAGATATGCGTTTCTAAGCGTGAAAATGATACGCCACAAAAATCCTGCTCGCGGGAAAGGCGGTAGGTGAGATGCTAAACGTACAACCGTCCATCTGCCACGCCACGCGGACTGTAATAGGTTTCATGAGAAATTCGTTTTTTCAAAGGTACGGATTTTTGGAGAATAATGGACACTTTTCTTTTTAGGTCGCAAATGATACAGGAGTAGTGATGCTGTAAGCATCTCCTGTCCCTTTAGCACCGCGCAAAATACTGACAAGGGATTCTTACAGAATGGCTAAATTCCTATTGCATCTTAAAGAGAAAAGTGTCGAAAATACGCATTTTCCTTGAAAACATTTAACTTCACATTAACAGCCAAAAGTTTTTGCTACCACAGTATTTTGGTTTCTTTTGCAAAAAACAAATGCTATGAAAACAATTTTGATTCTGATAGTTCTTTGGATAGGGACTGGTACTACTTATGCACAACTTGGGGCAGGCAAGGCGTATGTAAGCGGAACAATGCTTCTAACGCGTGAGGCAATAAACCCTGCGAGTGCTATAAGTTTTGCACAGCAACGCACACAACTTACACTTGCGCCACAGTTAGGTCTATTTGTAAGTAACTTGACTTCATTAGAGGTGGGTTTGAATAGTACGATAGTTTGGAAACGCACACAAAATCCAAACTTACCGCTTAATTTGCAACGAGAGTGGGGTAGCTCGTTTGGAGTTAGTTTGGGTATGCGTTTTTATTTCAAAAACGAAAACGAGAAGTTTAAGTTTTTCTTACGTCCAAATGTGGGTTATAGCTGGTTATACGATATTGATTCAGGCTTGGACACCAATGTTTTTTCATTGGGTTTATCACCTAATATCAACTATTTTCTTACCAATAAGCTCGCACTTGAGTTAGGTTTTGCAGGCATTGGTTTTGATAATGTAGGCGTAAAAACAACTTTTGGCACAAGTCGAGAAATTAAATTTCGTATGGGTGCATCTTCTTTTATGCCAAGTTTGGGGGTAGTCTATTTTTTCAAATAGAGTTGTGAATAATATGCTTATTTTTAGTATTTTTGATACAAGCAAAGATAGCTTCTTTCTCCATTATTTGCAATATTTTTTCTGTAATAGCAGGTTCATAGCGTTTTTGTAGATACTTTGCTACTACACTTGTGTCTAATAAATATCTCGTTCCCATTCGTTGCGCATTTGGTTAATCATGTCGTCTATTTCTTCATTTGTTTGCAGATTTCGCTCTTTGCTTAAATCTGAAATTTTGAAGCTATCATCTTTCACAGGAAAAGAAATGATAGGTGCGGCATACTTTTGTTTATTTTCTTGGGATTGGTTTTGCGTTTGGGCTTTCATAACCAAAAAAGCCACAAAGTCAGCTACTTGCTGTTGCATATCAGCAGGCAGTTGATTGATTTGGTAGGCAAGTTGATTGATTTGCATATCAGTATGGATTAGAAAGTGTAAAGATACAAATTTTCTATGAAAATGTTTTTGTGTATTTGGCTAAAAATCATAAATACACACTACACGCAGACAAAAGCGCATAAATGCGTTCTTTCTCAGCTTTTGAAAATTTGTTATAGACACAAAGCAATTTTTTCAAATTGTGTAGCTTGCCTATTTCGGTAGGCAAGGATTTTAAGCGGTTGTAAACACAATTCAATTCACTCAAATTCACTAACTTGCCTATTTCGGTAGGCAAGGATTTTAAGCGGTTGTGAACGCAATTCAATTCATTCAAATTCACTAACTTGCCTACTTCGGTAGGCAAGGATTTTAAGCGGTTATGTTCACAATTCAATTCACTCAAATTCAATAACTTACCTATTGCGGTAGGCAAGGATTTTAGCTGATTATTGGAACAGTTCAGCTTACTTAAATTAGTCAGTGCGCCTATTTGGGCAGGCAAGGTGGTTAATTGATTGTTTTCGCAATACAATAATTCCAAATTGACTAACTTGCCTACCCCAGCAGGTAAGTAAGTGAGTTGATTATAAGAACAATACAAGGCAGTTAAATTGACTAACTTGCCTATTTCACGAGGCAAAACTTTTAATTGATTTTGGTAACAATCCAAATATGTTAGATTGATCAACTTGCCTATTTCAGCAGGCAAGGCAGTAAGTCGATTGGCACTACAATAAAATTCTGTGAGATTGATAAGATTGCCTACTTCTATAGGCAAAGCTGTTAATTGATTATCTGAAACAACCAAGTTCGTCAAATAAATGAGCTTTCCTATTTCGGAAGGCAAGGCAGTTAATTTATTTTCTGCAAAAGATAATGTTGTTAAATTGCTCAAATTGCCTACCTCTGCGGGAATAGCAGTCAAATTATTTTGCCGTAAGTTAAGGATTTGCAGATTACGAAATTGGAATATTTCATTTGGGAAATTCGCCCAATGCGACTCAGATAAATTGAGTTTATATACTTTAAGTGGCTCTTTCAGTGCTTCTTGCAGGTTTTTATATTCTTTTTGTTCGAGCAGTTTAGCATGGTCAAGTGGTGGGTGCGTGGGTTGCGCTTGCGGGCAGGCAAGGCACACACTGTAGATAAGAAGCAAACAAAAAAGTGTGGTTTTCATGAGGCTTGTTTTCCTACAAAGATAATCATTTCAATAAAAACTCCAAAAAAACTACTGGTCAGTCTTAGTTAAATGTTCGTTTTTTTTCGGTTGGCAATCCGAAAAAAAGACCGCGAACAAATAAGAAAGACTCACCACTACCTGATACTAACGGATTGTGTGGTATGATAATAAAAAACCTGAAATAAAGATTAGTTTTCTGCACTTCAACAAACTGGATACGTTTGTATTTTTCTTGAATTTTAGTATCTTCGCACATAGGATATGGGAAAACAAGTTTTTTGAGTTCATATTCAAAATACACTTTTTT
>JAAFJK010000210.1 GCA_013298105.1 Cytophagales bacterium | reverse complement strand
ACTGTTTTGTGAAGGTAGGGTTTGGGCAGGCAAGAAACTTGCCTACCCAATTTTATGCTCCGCAAATTAGCGAACTCAAATTCACTGTGAGTTTGATGGTTTTGCTTGTGGTTAGATGAACTACATTTGGGTACATTCAAAAGTGCATACTATTTTTTGCTTTCTTTATAACGTTTACTCTACCAAGAAAGATAGCTTTTTACAACAAAAAGGCTATCTTTGCAGTTTAGGAATCAACAAAAGATTCTATTTTTTTTATGCGCCTCCAAGACATACAAGCCCCCATACAAACCGAAATGAAGCAATTCGAGGGTAAATTCCGCGAATTTATGCGTAGCGAAATTTCTTTGGTTGATGCTATCATGAACTACATCATCAAGCGAAAAGGCAAGCAAATGCGCCCCATGTTTGTATTTTTGATGGCAGGCATTGGTGGCGAGATATGCGAAAGTACACATAGAGGCGCGGCATTGATAGAGTTACTGCATACAGCTACACTTGTGCATGATGACGTGGTAGATGATGCCAACTACAGGCGCGGCTTTTTTTCTATCAACGCGCTTTGGAAAAACAAAATAGCCGTTTTAGTAGGCGACTATTTGCTCTCGCGTGGGCTTTTGGTAGCCATTGACAATGATGACTTTGATTTGCTCAAGATAGTATCCAAAGCTGTCCGCGAAATGAGCGAAGGGGAACTTTTGCAAATATCCAAAGCCCGCCGTTTGGACATTACCGAAGATGTCTATTTTGAAATTATCAGGCAAAAGACGGCTTCACTGATAGCATCTTGCTGTGGTGTGGGGGCGTGTTCTGGAGGTGCCACGCAGGAAATGGTGCAAAAAGCATATACTTTTGGTGAAAAAGTAGGCATAGCGTTTCAAATCAAAGATGACCTTTTTGACTATGGAGAAGCCGAGATAGGCAAACCACTCGGCATCGATATAAAGGAAAAGAAAATGACTTTGCCACTCATCTATGCCCTGAATCACGCACCAAGTACAGACCGAAAACGTATCATCAACATGGTAAAGAATGAAAGTCATAAGCCTGCCAAGGTACGCGAAGTCATCAATTTTGTGAAGCAAAGCGGGGGAATAGCTTATACGGAGGAGAAAATGAAAATCTACCAAGCCGAAGCCCAACAAATACTGGATTCCTTTCCTGCCTCCGAATACCGCACCGCGCTTGAGCAGTTGGTGGCTTATACCATTGAGCGTGCAAATTAGGAACTTGCCTGCCCATGTCCGAAAACATACAAAGCCGTATGTTTTCGGACTTTTTATAAGGAAATAAAAAACGCAAAGCATTGATTTACAAAGACTTGTAATAATGGCATATTTTCAGCACTGAGCATAGACAGTAGAAAATCTAAACCTGTATTGATATGTTCCGCAATTATCTCAAAGTCGCTTTGCGCCACGTTTGGCGCAATAAAGTCTTTACACTCATCAACGTAATAGGGCTGTCGCTGGCTATCAGCATTTGTTTGGCTATTTTCCTTTTGTTGAGATTTGAGCGAAGTTTTGATGACTTTCATGCAGACCGCGCACATATCTACAGGGTTTGTACGGATTTGAAGTTTGGAGAAGGTGGCATGACTATAGCCGCTTTGCCTGTACCTGCAGGCTTTGCGCTTAAAGACAACATAGCGGGGCTGGAAGTAGTTGCGCCTTTTCATTTGATTGAGTTGGATAAAGCTGTCATCAAAGAGGCAGGCAAGGTAAGTGAGATAAAAAAACACGAAAAAAATGTCATCACTGTTACGTCTGCTTATTTTGAGTTATTCAAATACGAATGGATAGTCGGCAGTCCCAAAACTGCTTTTGAGAAACCTTTTCAAGTGGTTTTGACAGACGAGATGGCAAAAAAATACTTCCCTGCCTCCGCGCCCAAAGAAGTCTATGGCAAAAGTTTCCAATACCTGAATGATTCAGATACTGTAGAAGTAACTGTAGCAGGCATTGTGAAAAAGTGGGAGAAGAACACCGACTTTGCGTTTACGGACTTTGTATCTTTCAGTACCACCAAAACCAAATGGAAAGGGCAAGTAACCAACGAAAATTGGGGAAATATCAGTAGCTATTCCCAACTTTTTATCAAAGTAAATCCACGCACAGACATAAAAACCTTGCCTGCCAAAATACGCCAATTCCTTGCTACCAAAACAACCAAGTCTGACGATCCTAACGCAGAGTCAAACATTGTCTTGCAGCCTTTGACGGAGATGCACTTCAACCCCAAAATACCCGTTGAGTATGGGCGCAGTGTGCATACAGGCACATTGGACATTGTTTTTTGGGTAGGTTTGTTGCTTTTGGCTATAGGTTGTGTGAATTTTGTGAATTTATCGACCGCGCAGGCAAGTCAAAGGGCAAAAGAAGTAGGTATTCGCAAAGCTATGGGCAGTACAAGCCTACAGCTCGTAGGGCAATTCATGCTCGAAACGACTTTGATACTCTTGGCTTCGGCAATTTTTAGTTGGCTTTTTTTGCAATTTATGCTCGAAATCTTGCAAACTTTCCTGCCCAACAGCGCAGTGGTAAAGTATAATTGGGTAGATTTGGTGCTTGCTTCGGGTGTCGTCTTGCTGATTACGATTCCACTCGCGGGTTTTTATCCTGCTTTTGTGCTATCTCGCGCCCAACCTGTGCAAACACTTCGCAACCAAATCGTGAAAGGCACCTCGCGCAAGGCTTATTTGCGCAAAATGCTCATTATTTTTCAGTTTACTGCTTCTCAAGCCTTCATTATTTTATTGTTCATCATTTATACTCAAGTCCATTTTATGATGACCAAAGACTTGGGATTCAGGAAAGACAATGTTTTGTACTTTTATACGCCTTGGAATGCACCTTTGGAGAAAAAACAGGTCTTATACAATGAATTGATACAACTCAAAGAACTCAAAGACCTTACTATGAGCGGAGGCGCACCAAGTTCAGACAATGCCAGCGTAGATAATATGAACTACAAAGACCTGAAGCTGAATGTCCAAAACAAATATGGCGATGACAAATACATTGAGTTTTATGGCTTAAAACTCCTTGCAGGGAGAAGCATGGTAAAAAGCGATTCTACTACAGAGCTAGTAGTAAATGAAACTTTTGTCCGCAACGCGGGGCTTGGTACACCTGAAAAGGCGGTAGGCAAGTTGATAAAATGGCAGAATAAAATGTTTCCGATAGTGGGTGTGTTGGCAGATTTTCACGTAAATTCATTGCATAGTCCTATCCCGAACCTTTGCCTCTCGAGCAATAAACACACCCATATATTTCAAATCAAAGCGACTGACAGAAGCATCATACCCAAGATAGCCAAAATTTGGAAAAAGCATTATCCTGCCAACACTTTTGAGTACAAATTTTTGGACGAAACTATCAATAAATTTTATGAAAGCGACCTGAAACTCTCCAAACTTGTGGGTGTATGTGTAATATTGGCGGTCTTTATATCTTGTATGGGTTTGTTTGGTTTATCTATCTTCACGACCACCCAGCGCACCAAAGAAATTGGTATCCGCAAAATACATGGTGCCTCTATCCAAAGCATTGTACTTTTGCTGTCGCGCGATTTTCTGACGCTTATTTTGTGTGCATTTGTGATAGCTTCAGGGATTTCGTATTGGTTGGCAGGCAAGTTTTTGGAACAATACAAATTCACGGTAGATATTTCGTGGTGGATATTCGCAGCTACTGCCTTGCTATCCAGCCTGATAGCTCTTTTTACAGTGTCTTATCAAGCCATCAAAGTGGCGCGTGGCAATCCTATCCAGTCTTTGCGCCATGAGTAACAGCGCGTAGGCAGGCAAGGTGCAATGAAGTTTCAAGGTAGAGATAAATAACTCATTATCATTTATTTAAACCTATTAGGTCTTAAAGACCTAATAGGTTTAGTAAAAAAAATATGCTTCTTAAAAAATTATTGTGCAGGCAAAACTGTAGAACAGGCTTCCAGCCTGTTGTGTCAAATAATAAACAGGGGCTTAAATTGAAATTGTACAGTAGTCTGGCTAAAAATATTTTCGCCTTGCCTGCCTGCCTACAGCGCGTGGGCAGGCAAGTTTTTTAGCTCGGCATTCTGTTGCTGTCGCAACAGGCACGTTACAAACGTGCTTCTATTGGAAGTCTTTAGTTGAAAACTAAGGACAACAGAGGGTTTTTAGCTCGGCAGACTGTTGCTGTTGCAACAGGCAGGTTACAAACGTGCTTCTATTGGAAGTCTTTAGTTGAAAACTAAGGACAACAGAGGTACAGTAAACAACAAATTAAAGTATTGAACCTTTACACTCTTGAAAACTAAATATTACATTTTTATATTTTTGTTTAATAGCTGAAGTATCTTCTTTAATGCTACTTGTGCATATACCAAAATAGTTTAGTTTAGGCATATTATCCAAATCTATAGGTTTCAGGTTATTTTGTCTGATTCTAAAATCTTTTAGCTCATCTAAAAATCCTTTTTGATAAGAGAACTCTTGTAAGTTATTATTATCGAAAAGTCGTATCATAAAAACATTTAATTTAGAAGTTATTTTTATTTTTTTGACATCACAACCAATTACAGATAGTCTATCTAATTTTTTTACATTGTCATCTAATATAAGTTCTTCTCCTATTTTGATATGACTTATTTGAAAAGATTCTAAGTCTTTAAATCTTGATAAATCAGGTATTTTTTTTATATTTACTTTGTTCAAATCTATGAATTTGACATTTTCAAGTCCATATATCTCTTGTGGCAAAGAATCAATGTCAAGATTTGATAAACGTATCCAGCAATTATTATGGCTTGATAAAATTTCAAAACCGATTTTGTTGTAAGGATTTCCATATATGTCTTTTGGATTTATCATAGGATATTTTTTTGATAGTTTTGCTATAATATTAAGTTCTTTTTGAGAAGGCTTATATTCGGCTTTGGTAGGAGGTATTGCATCTTTTGGTTTCTCTGGTTTTGATTTACACACAAATATAAAATAAGAAATTATTACTATTGTGATTAGATTAGTTAGTTTCATAAGGGTCAAACCACCTGTTGTGCGAAGTTTGCAACTTCGCACTAAAAATGGCATGGCAGTTTGCAACTGCCCGCCGTAGGCGCAAAAACTATCATCTTTCACAACACTTTGATTGTCAGTCTTTTTCATTTGGATTAGATTGGTTTAGATAAGTGATATATGCTAAAAATATTTTCGCCTTGCCTGCCCACAGCGCATGGACAGGCAAGTTTTTTAGCTCGGCACTCTGCTGCTATCGCAACAGGCACGTTACAAACGTGCTTCTATTGGAAGTCCTTAGTTGAAAACTAAGGACAACAGAGGTACAGTAAACAACAAATTAAAGTATTGAACCTTTACACTCTTGAAAACTAAATATTACATTTTTATATTTTTGTTTAATAGCTGAAGTATCTTCTTTAATGCTACTTGTGCATATACCAAAATAGTTTAGTTTAGGCATATTATCCAAATCTATAGGTTTCAGGTTATTTTGTCTGATTCTAAAATCTTTTAGCTCATCTAAAAATCCTTTTTGATAAGAGAACTCTTGTAAGTTATTATTATCGAAAAGTCGTATCATAAAAACATTTAATTTAGAAGTTATTTTTATTTTTTTGACATCACAACCAATTACAGATAGTCTATCTAATTTTTTTACATTGTCATCTAATATAAGTTCTTCTCCTATTTTGATATGACTTATTTGAAAAGATTCTAAGTCTTTAAATCTTGATAAATCAGGTATTTTTTTTATATTTACTTTGTTCAAATCTATGAATTTGACATTTTCAAGTCCATATATCTCTTGTGGCAAAGAATCAATGTCAAGATTTGATAAACGTATCCAGCAATTATTATGGCTTGATAAAATTTCAAAACCGATTTTGTTGTAAGGATTTCCATATATGTCTTTTGGATTTATCATAGGATATTTTTTTGATAGTTTTGCTATAATATTAAGTTCTTTTTGAGAAGGCTTATATTCGGCTTTGGTAGGAGGTATTGCATCTTTTGGTTTCTCTGGTTTTGATTTACACACAAATATAAAATAAGAAATTATTACTATTGTGATTAGATTAGTTAGTTTGTTCTTTTTGAGAAGGCTTATATTCGGCTTTGGTAGGAGGTATTGCATCTTTTGGTTTCTCTGGTTTTGATTTACACACAAATATAAAATAAGAAATTATTACTATTGTGATTAGATTAGTTAGTTTTATAAGGCTCAAACCCCCTGTTGTGCGAAGTTTGCAACTTCGCACTAAAAATAGCATGGCAGTTTGCAACTGCCCGCCGCAGGCGCAAAAACTACCATCTTTCACAATACTTTGATTGCCAGTCTTTTTCATTTGGATTAGATTGGTTTAGATAAGTGATATATGCTAAAAATATTTTCGCCTTGCCTACCTGCCCACAGCGCGTAGGCAGGCAAGTTTTTTAGCTCGACATTCTGTTGCTATCACAACAGGCACGTTACAAACGTGCTTCTATTGGAAGTCCTTAGTTGAAAACTAAGGACAACAGAGGGCTATCGGAAGTGGAAAAAGTCAGTTCTTCTTGTACTATCTATGTTATTTTTCTTCAAGTATTCTGTAAACCACTCTTCATAATAGTATCCGTAAGTGTCTAATTTTTTAGTGTTATTCAAACAATTCGTATCTATTCGCAACAAATTGTCTTTGAGACCATTTCGCCCTACACTTATGCGTTTTATTTCAGCGTAGTCATCTTTATCACATGAAAGGCATTTCATAGGACCAGCTAAAGATAAATACGCTATTTTAGTTTTTTTGATAATATGAACATCGTCAGCGTATAGACCATCTATATCAAGCTTTTGTGTAGGGCTATTATCTCTGTTTATTGTGAGTTTCTTGTAATTTCTTCTAAAGTGTAAATTAATATTTTCTATAGATTTTGGTAGTTTTGAAAGGTCAATATCAACTGAATCATACTTTTTACTACCAAATGTTATATCAATGTTTGCAATTGAATTTGGCAATTTTGAAACATCAATATGACTAAATCCACAATAATTGTCCATAAAATCTAATTTAAGTCCTTCAATATTTTTAGGTAAATTTGAAAGATCAGTTTTTTTATCTATATAGTAAATTTCCATGTACTTTACCTTATCCAAGTATTTCATTTCTACAGGAATATGCTTCTTATAATACAATGATAAAGTGATATAGTAACCATAGTCTTTTGTCGTGTCTCCTATTTTATGCAACTCGAAAGTTTCTTCCTCTTTAAAATATTTTTCTTTGATTTTTTTAAATTTTTCTTTCGTATTATCTTTATAAAAGTCCGTACAAGCTGACAACGCCAAAAAACAAAAGATAAATAGGAGGAGTTGGGAGCATTTGGCATTTGTCCCCCCAGTTGGTTTAAGTTTATCTCTAAAACTAAAAATAGTATGTTTGTTGAAGTTTCCAACTTCAACACGAAGGCATTGCGGTTTGTAACCGCTACGCCAAAGGCGCACAACCAAGCTAAAACCACTATAAAAATAAAATAGATAGTTTTCCTTTTTGATTTTTGTAGTAGTCTTTAATTCTAAATGATAATTAGCCATATTTTTGTATAGGTTTTAGTACGGATTAGCTCGGCATAGTTTTGCTTTGCAAAACGCAAGTTACAAACTTGCAAACCAATTCGTTGAAGTCATAGACTTCAACGAACTGGTGGCGGGGGTGTGTAGTCCATACTACTGGGGTCAGTATGGTTTGGCTTTTTGGGTTTTTTGGGAATATTAGCCATAAGAGTGTTGGTTTAGAAAGTGGAAAATACCTTGCCTGCCCACAGCGCGTAGGCAGGCAAGTTTTTTAGCTCGGCATTCTGTTGCTATCGCAACAGGCACGTTATAAACGTGCTTCTATTGGAAGTCCTTAGTTGAAAACTAAGGACAACAGGGGGAAAATACCTTGCCTGCCCACAGCGCGTAGGCAGGCAAGTTTTTTAGCTCGGCATTCTGTTGCTATCGCAACAGGCACGTTACAAACGTGCTTCTATTGGAAGTCCTTAGTTGAAAACTAAGGACAACAGAGGAAATAGAAGGCTATCACACTTAGTAAAGCGGACAAGCTATATAGTCAGCATCATTAGCAGACCATTGTTTAAAATTGTCATCTATAGCATATTCAGAGGCTTTTCTGATATATATGCTATCACCTTTTAAATAATAGTGAATAGGAAAGAAATATGGTTTGTGAACCACGTTTTGTAAATAATGCCCCACATTATACATTTTACCTAAATCTTTGCGGACAACATAGGTCTGGTCAACGGAAGCTAGTATAATATTATTTTTATATAACTCCATTTTTTGATGTACATCACGCTTGCTGCGAGGCATATAGATTTTTTTTACAATATTCGCTTTATCTATATCCAATAGAATCATCTGTGCATTTCTTAACACATCACCCTGAAAAAAGATAGGTTCATAAACATATAGATATAATTTTTTATTTAAAGTTTCTTTGATATATAAAAGTGTGCGTTCGTGTAAGTGATAACGTTTTCTATCCACAAAACTATATTTTTTATAGGGCTTTCGAAAAATTATACTTGTGGTATCTTGATTTGAAACTATTTCATATTTTGGTTTTGTTTCACATGCTATTAAAAATATAAGAATCAAAAAAAACATTTCAGTTTTATGAATGGAATCCATTAATTATGCTCTCTATATATTTCTCTACTGTCTTTTCCTCTTTATTTTGGTTGTAGTGATGTTGCCATAAGTATTTCATGAACAAAAAATTATCATAACGTTCTTTATAAAGTGTACCTTGAGTATTTTTCATTAAAACGTGTTGTTGATATGGTGTTGGCATTTCTATGTTCTTCTCTAAAGCATCAAGGTCTATCTCAAAGTGTTGTATTTCATGCAATATACTATCACATATTTCTGCTTTTTTAAAATCTTTTTCCCAAAAATTTTGGGGTATTGTATCTGGACTTATAAGAAATTCAACTATTAATTCCTCGTCTTTATCTGTACCATTAGCTAAGGCGACTTTATTTTGTATTGCTCCATATTCTAAATCTCTTGTTTTGACTTTTGCACCTGTTTTTTTACTCCTTATGTAGAGTATCATCTCCGAATATCCTTTATAGCTTACATCAAAGGTCATGGATATGTGTCCATAACTGCCACCTGTAGCGTATTTTTGCATAAATCGCTTACCTGCAGGTGTATCTTTCCATATCTTGAACGCAGGATAAGTTGCTTCTTCTTGAAATTTTTTGGTAACAAAAACCCGATTAATTTCTGTGATACCTTCATTTTTTTTATCCACCCCCAGTGCTTTATCCGTATTCAAAAACTGCTGTGCAAAAGCCCCGTCCATATCAAATGGATTTTTGAAGGTGTCGCTGTCAGAGAGTTTGGAGGCTACATCGCCTACAGAGAGGATAGCCTGCGCCATCTCGCCCCAAAAGTCCCATGGATTTTCTTGGACTTGGGTGGCGGAGTTGTAGCTGTCGTTGGCTACAGGTGGGGCATCGCGTGGCGGGGGTGTGTAGTCCATACTACTGGGGTCAGTATGGTTTGGCTTTTTGGGTTTTTTGGGAATATTAGCCATAAGAGTGTTGGTTTAGAAAGTGGAAAATACCTTGCCTGCCCACAGCGCGT
>JAAFJK010000469.1 GCA_013298105.1 Cytophagales bacterium | reverse complement strand
TCAACCCTTCGGGTGTCTAAACTAACTAACTCAAAATGAGTTAGTTAGTTTAGACACCCGAAGGGTTGAAGCAACATGACTTACTTTTACAATGCCTCCTATTTCAAATTCCGCAATAACTTTCGAAAAACCCTTATTCTTAAAACAAGCATTTTTACTTTGGATTAGGTATAGCGGAACTTGCCTACCCAAACTAAAATTATTTGTAGAAATAGACTTTTTTAGAACTTTTGGGTAGAAAAGTCTGTAATTTGGTTTGGATATTGCAATATTTGTCTATAAATTGCGGTGTTATATGTTAAAGATGACCATGAAAAAGCAGTATTGGCTATATTTTCTCTATATTTTACTCACATTCACCTTGCCTACGCAGGCAAGTGCGCAAGAGCTGAATGAGCTTTTGGTCTTGTTTGAAGATGCTGAAAAAGACGAAACACGCGCCAAATACGGCTTGATGATAGCTCGTGCGTATTATGCGGGTAGGCAAGTCGAGAACTCCTTAAAGTATTATGCCAAAGTAGAAAACATAGAACGCAAAAAAAACAATCAAAATAGCTTGGCAACCATCTATGAAGAGATGGGCAGTGTGTATCAGTCATGGCAAGGCTATGACAGGTCTATCTATTACTTTAGCGAAGCCCAAAAAATACATGACACACAACGCAACATAAACGGACAAAAAACTTGCCTGCGCCAAATGGCATGGTCGAGCTTTCAGCTCCAGCAATACAATGAGGCACAAAAATATTATGACACACTCCTTAAGATTTATCAAACCGAAAACAGCCTTGCAGACCAAGCCGATATATACACCCGACTGGCAGTCATAGCTGAGATACGCAAACTCTACCCCGAAGCCATCAGCTACTCCGAAAAGGCATTAGCCATTCAGCAAAAAGTCCAAAATCAAGAAGGAACAGCCAAAACACTCAACAATCTGGGCGTACTATACAGAAAAAGTGAGGAGCCTAAAAAGTCAGTCAATTACTTTCAACAAGCCGTAGAACTTTACAAAGTCCAAATAGCCCAAACTGCCAATATAGACCGCAAAGCACAACTATACAGCAACATAGGCATCGTATATACGAATATGCGGGACTTTGATACTGCCCTGAAGTTCCATGAACAGTCGCTCGCGCTCCGCGAAAAACAAAATGATGCCTCCAAAATAGCTACTGTCCAAAACGAAATAGCTACCAATCAATACCTCAATACCAACAACGAACGCGCCAAAACATTCGCCAATCGTGCCATAGCCAAAGCCGAACCCATCAATGATTGGGAAGCTCTCGCAGACAGCTATCTCGTACTATCCAATATATACAAAAGCGAAGGCGACTTAAAAGAATACGAAACTTACACCAAACTCCACACCAAGGCACAACGCGAACTTGACAAAAAAGCCTCCCAACGCGAACAAGAGCTATTAAATAAAAAATTTGCTGTCCAAAATTTTGACAACGGACTTGTACTTGCCAACACCGAAGAGGCAAAACAAAAAGCAGAAGCCGAAATCCAAAAATCCGAAGCCAAAAGACAAAAAGCTGAAGCCGAAAAACAAAAAGCCGAAGCCGAAAAACAAAAAGCCGAAGCCGAAAATCAACGACAAAGAGCCGAAGCGCAAGGACTTGAAGCCGACCGCGCCCGCGCCATAGCCAATGCCGCAGAGCGAGGCAGAGAGCTTGCCCTTGCCAAAGAACACGAAGCACAGCAAGACAAAGAACTTGCCCTTTCCAAAGCCTCTGAACAACAAGCCCTCAAAGCCCAAGCTGATGCCGAAAAAGCTAAAGCCATTGCAGAAGCCAACCAAGCCAAAAAAGAAAAAGCCCGCCTCGAAGCCGAACAAAAAGGACAACAACAACTGTATTTATTTTCAGCCATCATTGCTTTTATTGCACTCGTATTGATGTTTATCATTATTTCGTATGTCAGAAACAGGAAGAAAAACAGGCTTCTACAAGCCCAAAACTACAAAATAAAAGAACAAAATGCCAATCTTGAACAGCAAAAAGAAGAAATAGAAGCCCAAAACGAAGCCATCATAGAAGAACAAAAAAAGTCAGACGCACTCCTCCTGAATATCCTGCCCATAGAAGTTGCCAAAGAACTCAAAGAGCGCGGATATGCCACACCCAAATATTATGAAAGTGCTACTGTACTTTTTACGGACTTCAAAGGATTTACCAATGCCGCCTCGGGTATGACTCCTCAAGAAGTAATCAAAGCCCTCGATGCTTGCTTTTTGGCTTTTGATGAAATCAGCGAAAAATATGGTCTTGAGAAAATCAAAACCATAGGCGATGCCTATATGTGTGCAGGCGGAATCCCTGTCATCAATCATACACACGCCGTAGATGCCGTAAAAGCTGGACTCGAAATCCAAGAATTTATGTGGAAAATGCGCCAAGAACGCGAAGCAAAAGGCGAACCCTTTTGGGAACTCCGCGTAGGACTGAATACAGGCGCGCTCGTAGCAGGGGTAATAGGCAAGAAAAAATTTGCATATGACATTTGGGGAGATGCCGTAAACCTTGCCTCCCGTATGGAAAGTAGCGGCGAGGTAGGCAAGGTCAATATCTCCGAATTTACATATAAGCTCGTGAAAGACCATTTTGAGTTCACGCATAGAGGCAAAGTAGCCGCCAAAAACAAAGGCGAGATAGATATGTATTTTGTGGATAGCATAAAATTAAAATAGTTTTTCAAATTTTCAAAAAAATAAACATCAAAAAAAATGGAAGTTTACAAAAGTCAGTATATGCATTTGGCTTTTTTTGCCGAACTGGAACTTATCGAAATGACTTGGTTTCCCTCAACCGATAACATGACAGAGGAGGAATACAAACAAGAATTACTAAATTATCTTGATCTTGTTCTTAAATTTCGTCCAAATAAAGTAATTGGAGATACCAGAAATCTATTTTTTGCTATTGTACCTGAGCTTCAAGAATGGATAAATCAAACGATATTCCCTCCTATTTTGGAAGTTGGAGTTAAGAAAGTCGCGTTCATCATGAGTCAAGAAATAGTGGCTCAACTCTCCATAGAACAAACTATGGAAGAACAAGAAGGGCTTAAATTCATTTCTGCATATTTCGACAACAAAGAATCTGCAAAGGATTGGGTACTTTCTACACAATAGACTTCTTTTGGAGAAGGACAGTGAGGTATCAAAAATAGCACTTTCGCAAAAAGTCTAATAAAAAACGGTTGTCTGACAATTTTTGTGGAAAAACATTTTTTGAGCAAGGATAGGGTTTTAAACCCTATCCTATTGAGCAAAAAAAAACTACCACAAAAATTGTCAGAGAACCTAAAAAACGAACGTTTAATCAATACTGAACAATAGTTAATTTCTTATAAGGAATGAAAATAAAATAACATGATAATTTCACTCACGCGAAGCCACGCTGTAAGCGTCTGTTGGTATTGCCTAACTGCGTAAAAGCTCGATAACAGACGCTTACAGCGTGGCTAAATATGCTCAAGTTATTTTTTACTCGTTCCTAAGAATAAAATCCGCAACTTACCTGCCTCCTGTTCCCCGTAAACCCGTTACCCTACAAACCAAAAACCCGTTACCCTACAAACCAAAAATCCCGTTACCCCGTAAACCCAACTTTCTGTTAAATGTTACCTGTTAAATGTTCCCTGATACTCCTTTTTTTAGTTCCTTTCATGGAATTAAAAGCACAAAAAAAACGTTTCAAATCTTTAGATAGCCTCCTCACAAAGCGGTTTGAGGCAGGCAAGTTTCATGGCAATGTACTTGTAGCCGAAAAAGGCAAAGTCGTCTATAAAGCTTCTTTTGGTAAAGAAAATGAAGAAACAGGCGCGAAACTAACTGAAAATAGTGTTTTTGAACTTGCCTCCGTATCCAAACAATTTACGGCTATGGCTATCGCTATCCTGCAAGAGCAAGGAAAACTTGCCTACCAAGACAAAGTAAAGAAGCACATACCTGCGTTCCCATATCCAGATATTACGGTTTTGCAACTTGTGCATCACACATCAGGACTGCCTGACTATATGGAACTTTTGGCAGAGCATTGGCTACCCACACATGAAGGGAAAATAGCCACCAATGCCGAAGTCGTGAACGTTTTGGCAGAAAATACGCCACCTTTGCGCTTCGTAGCAGGCGAAAAATACGAATACAGCAACACTGGATATGCTCTTTTGGCAGTTATTATCGAAAAAGTGTCAGGAATGGACTTTGGAACGTTTTTGGATAAATGTATTTTCAAGCCTTTGGATATGCGTCAAACACTCGTACACACGCGCAGACACAAACCCAAAGAAGTGAAAAATTATGCCTTCGGCTATGTGATAGATAGAAAAACTAAAAAAGCAATAATTCCTGACAAAAGCGAAGATTATCAAATGGCAGTATGGCTTGATGGCATAGTAGGCGATGGGACTGTAAACTCTACTGTAGGAGATATGCTAAAGTGGGACAGGGCATTATACACCACTAAGTTGGTAGGCAAGGAAAATATGACATTGATAAACACTTCAGGAAAACTAAACAATGGCAGAGAAACAGGATATGGATTCGGTGTAATGCTTCCAAAACAAAAAGATGTAGG
>JAAFJK010000128.1 GCA_013298105.1 Cytophagales bacterium | reverse complement strand
CTACCGAAGAAGACATCAAAAAATTAGAAAGGCGCGTAAAAAAAGTGGGAAATTGGAACAAGAATCTGAAGCATGAATATACTTAAACAGGCAAGATGCGAGTCTTGCCTGTTTTTGATTGCAATCTTGCGCGTGGCAGGCAAGGTTTTTAGTTCGGCAAACTGTTGCTTCGCAAGACAAGCCACAGGCTTGTAGTTATTTAAGCACAAGGCGCGAGCCTTGCGTCAGTGGGGAAGCATCTCATTGTTAATCAGTAATTTGTGAACGAAAAATGAGATTTTTCGCTTCGCTCAAAATGACAAAATTATATTATCACTCAAAAAAATACAGAAAAAAAAAGCTATAGTGATTTCTTTTGCCCTGTTGCGCTTTTTTCAAGAAAAAAGCTATAGTGATTTCTTTTGCCCTGTTGCGCTTTTTTCAAGAAAAAAGCTATAGTTATTTCTTTTGCTACATTGCGCTTTTTTCAAGAAAAAAGCTATCTTTGCGAACTATACATATTACTCAAACCTTTTTATATGTTTAATTTCCTTTTACTCGCACAAGAGCAAACCTTGATACAAGGCATCTCTGAAAGCCTGTTATACTCTCTAATAGGCATCATATTGGCAGTATTCGCGTTCAAAGTGGTGGATTGGATAACTCCAGGCAATCTCTCGAAGCAAATAGCTCAAGAAGGCAATGTGGCAGTAGCTACGCTTTTGGGCTTCCTCGTGCTGGGGATATGCATCATCATAGCGGCGGCACTGAACTAAATGCGCCTCTTTATAGACCATATTTTATACACCAAAAAGGTTTATTTTGGTGATTCTTTCTATTTATAAAAAAATGTAACTATTTAGCCCCCAGCCCCAAAGGGGAGTTTTTGTGTAAGTTTGCATTTAAACTTGCCTACCAAAACACTAAAATAGGCGAAAATTGGAGATAATTCTCCCCTTTGGGGCAGGGGGCTAAATAATTACAAAAAAATAATATTGTGAACGAAAATTTAGCTGTACGCGATTCAAAAGTTATCTGGCACCCTTATACACAAATGTTATCGGCAGATTTGCCGATAGCTATAGTGCGTGCAGAGGGCGCGTACCTCTATGATGAGGCAGGCAAGGGCTATATAGATGCCATTTCCTCTTGGTGGACGAACCTGCATGGACACGCTCACCCGCACCTTGCCTCCGCTATCAGTACCCAAGCGCATACACTTGAGCATTGTATTTTTGCGGGATTCACGCACGCACCTGCAGTCAGACTGGCAGAGCGACTACTTGCGCACTTGCCTCCCACGCAGGCAAGGTTTTTCTATAGCGACAACGGCTCTACAGCAGTCGAAGTAGCCCTAAAAATGGCTTTTCAGTATGCTTACAATCAAGCTAAACCACGTACCAAAGTGATAGCGTTTGAGAATGCTTATCATGGCGATACTTTTGGGGCGATGGCAGTAGGGGCGCGGAGTGCTTTTACCGCACCTTTTAGCCCTTTTTTGTTTGAAGTGGAGTTTATACCCTTGCCTACCCAAGACAACTTTGAGGCTGTGAAGCAACTTCTGCTCGAAAAACTACAAAACAAAGAAGTTGCCTCTTTCATATTTGAACCACTCGTACAAGGTACGGCGGGTATGCTCACTTACTTGCCTGCCCACCTCGATGCGCTGATAGCACTTTGCAAAGCGCACGATACACTTACTATAGCAGACGAAGTGATGACAGGCTTTGGGCGCACAGGCAAGCTCTTTGCTACCGATTATTTGACACAAAAGCCCGACATCATGTGCTTCTCCAAGGGGCTTACAGGTGGTTTTATGGCTTTGGGTGTTACGACTTGCACCGCCAAAGTCTATGAAGCATTTTTGTCAGAAGACCGCTACAAAACCTTTTTTCATGGACATTCTTATACAGGCAATCCGCTCGCGTGTAGTGTAGCTTTGGCAAGTTTAGATTTGGTAGAAAAGTCTGATTTTCAGCAAAATATAGACAGAATCACAGCCCAGCACACTGCTTTTGCGAAGCATATATCCACACACCCGCGCGTAGGGCAGGCAAGGCACATGGGAACTATCGTAGCCGTAGAGATAGCGGCAGGCAAGACTTCTTACTTTAGTTCGTTGCGTGATAGTTTGTATGCGTTCTTTTTATCGCGCCAGATTTTGCTTAGACCTTTGGGCAATGTAGTCTATATTTTGCCCCCGTACTGCATCACTGACGAAGATTTGGCAAAATGTTATCAAGCTATAGAAGATGTATTAAACAAATAAAACCCGCCCATGACTTTCCTCCGCACTGATTCTGAGAACACCGATTTTTTGGCTCTTGTCAAACAACTTGACGCATATCTGTCTGAAAAAGATGGAGATGAACACAGTTTTTATGCCCAATTCAACAAAGTTGATAGCATCAAGCACGTCATAGTGGCATACGATGGCGATTTGTCTGTAGGTTGTGGGGCTATCAAGGCTTTTTCACAAGACGTGATGGAAGTAAAGCGTATGTATGTCTTGCCTACCCAGCGAGGTAAGGGCGTAGCCTCTCAAATTTTACAACATTTGGAGGCGTGGGCGCGTGAATTAGGGTACAGTAAATGTATTTTGGAAACAGGCACAAGACAAGAGGAAGCCATTATTTTGTATCAAAAAAATGGCTACAAGCGTATGATTCTAAATTATGGGCAATATGAAGGGGTGGAAAATAGCCTTTGTTTTGAGAAGGATTTAGACATTCTATAAAATCGCATCAATGTCTTTCAAAGCCTTCAATGCTCCTTCGGCAATGCCAATATGCGGAGGCTTGACAGCAAAATCTTTGGGATTGATGCGCACGATTTTTGCGCCATGGTGTGTCTTGAGTAGGCGAGTCTTCAAGCGGACAGTTTGGACGTGCGGACCCGAACCTATCTCAAAGACCACGATATTTTTGTCTGCATTTCGCTCTAAAAATGTCTGAAAAAATGCTTCTTGTTCTTTGGAAATGGTATTGATGTAGGTATCATCTCTGAACATATACACATTCGGGCGGGCAGGCAAGGTGGTATCTGGACAAAGCGGAAAAATGCCTTCTTCTGCCTGCGCTAAAAGTGTTTCGGCTGGGACTTCATTGCGCCAAAGAGCAGACGATTGCTCAAGATGTCCACTTTGAAAATACGCCAAAGAGCCATGCAGTTCTCTCACATTTTCAGGTGCAAAACCCGCTTTTTGGAAATGTCCATCAATGTTTGAAGTAAGCACAAAGTAATCGAGCGCGTACTTTTTTATCCACTTGAGCAAGATTTGAAAGCCCTCATGCGGTGTAGTGCGTTCGTATTCGACCATGCGCTTCAAGAACACGCCCCAAGCGCGTGCAGGATTGTCCAAAAACATTTGTGGGTTTACGACCTCAAAAATGCTTTGTCCTGTTTCGGTTTCGAGTGCGCCCCATTGTCCGCCCTCGCCTCTATAGTCTGCCAGCCCCGAATCGCGCCCCATACCTGCGCCTGCATTGATTACGATAGCGTGGGCTTCTTCGAGCCATTGTTTGATGATTTCCATTTTTTTAGCTAAAGATTTTATGGTTGTCCGACAATTTTTTAACGCCAAGATTGGTGTCCTCACCAAACTTAGGAACAAGTATAAAATAACTTGAGAATATTTAGCCACGCTGTAAGCGTCTGTTATCGAGATTTTACGCAGTTAGGCAATACCAACAGACGCTTACAGCGTGGCTTCGCGTGAGTGAAATTATC
>JAAFJK010000564.1 GCA_013298105.1 Cytophagales bacterium | reverse complement strand
AAAAATCACTACCTTTGGCTTCGAAATACTAACCCAATTTTTGATATGAAGCATATCGTTTTTTTAGGGGCAACCACCCTTGCCTACCTACTCACAGCCTGCGGAGGCGAAAACCCCAAAGACACTGCCGAAGATAAGCCCAAAACTGAAGTTCCTCAAGAACCAGCTAAAGACGAGCCTAAACAACCCGAAAAGCCTCAAACTGAACCGCTCTCGCCCGAAGCCCAAAAAATTGCTAAAAAATGGACGCTCAGGGAGTTTACACATACAGACGGCAGGAAAGAAGATGTTGCCAAAGCCAAGCAAGTAATGATACTAAAGGCTGATGGTACATTTGAAAAAATGCAAAACGAAAAAGTCATCTCTACAGGCACTTGGCTCGTAAAAAGCAACGTACTTGTTACGACTTCTGCCAAAGGCGAAATTGAAAAAGCACCTATCAAAGAAGCTACAGACAAAAAATTGGTTACGACTTCAGATGAAGGCAAAATGACCGAAACTTACGAAGCCACTGAGTAGTCAGTCTTTCTTATTTGTTCGCGGTCTTTTTTTCGGATTGATAACCGCAAGCGGATTGCCAACCGAAAAAAAACGAACATTTAACTTAAGACTGACCACTGAGTAAGTGCGAAGTCAATACTTCAGCTCGAAAAAACAAAAAAGCGCAAGCCTTGCCTGCGCTTTTTTGTTTTGGGAAATTATTTTTCTTTTTTTTCGGATTGACAACCGAAAAAAAGTAATTCGTATCTATTTGGGCATATTATCATATACGTCCATGACTTCTTTTACTTTGCCACGAGAGATTTCCAAAAGGGCTTTTTCGTCCTCATTCAGTTGGAGTTCAATCACGCGCTCTACGCCATTTTTGCCCAAGATGACAGGCACACCCAAATAGCAATCCTTGATGCCATATTCGCCTTCTAAGCCCATACACACAGGGAATACTCTGCGTTGGTCTTTCGCAATGGCTTCTACCATCTGGGCGGCGGCAGAACCTGGTGCGTACCAAGCTGAAGTTCCCATAAGTTTTACAAGTTCGCCACCACCATTGATGGTACGGTTCACGATAGCGTCAAGTTTGTCTTTGGCTATCAACTCTGTAACAGGAATACCCGAAACAGTCGTATAGCGCGGTAGTGGCACCATCGTATCGCCATGTCCACCCATCAACATAGCTTGAATATCTTTGGGCGATACATTCAGTTCAGTTGCCAAAAACGCCCTATAACGTGCTGTATCAAGAATACCCGCCATACCCATGACACGCGTGCGGGGAAGTTTTGCCGTTGCAGCGGCTACATACGTCATCACGTCCAAAGGATTGGAAACTACAATGATGATGGCATTGGGCGAATGTGCTACGATTTGTTCTGTAACAGATTTTACGATACCTGCATTGGTAGCTATGAGGTCATCGCGTGTCATACCCGGTTTGCGGGGCAAACCTGACGTGATGACCACTATATCCGAGCCTGCGGTACGCGCATAGTCGTTTGTTACCCCTATAGTACGTGAGTCATACATATCGATGGGGGCTTTTTGCCATATATCGAGTGCCTTGCCTTCCGCAACGCCTTCTTTGATGTCCAATAGCACGATTTCGTTTACTACTTCACGATACGCCAATACGTCCGCACAAGTTGCACCTACATTGCCCGCGCCTACTACAGTTACTTTCATACGTTTGAAATGAATTTGAAATGAATATTAATGCCTCAAAAATACATAGCTATTTTGAGAGTTTTGAATTTTTTGAGAAGTTTTTTTGTGAAAGGGGAGAATTAACCTTATTTTTTGTCTATTTTAGCGTTTTGGCAGGCAAGTCTAAACTAAAAGTTACATAAAAACTCCCCTTTGGGGTTGGGGGCTATTTTACCTTACATCAAAAGCCCCTATTCCTATCTTTTGTCCTTCGCAATAAACCTCTACAGTATGTCTGCCTGGCACGTATTCGCCACTTCTTCTGTATTGGAAGTTTATGTTTTGGCGTGAGTTGTCAAAAAGGATTTGTTGCCTTACTGTATAAGTTGCTTGTCCTCCATCGAGTTCGAACTTACCTGAAGTACCTGCATTGGCAAGGATAGTTCCTGCGGGTTCTACCACACGCATGAATACTTCGCGGTTGCCTATTTTGGCAAGGCGATTTTCGGCAATATTGAACGAAACATTGATTTTAGAAATGTTTTTGGCTCTGTATTGTCCTCCGCTTATTTCTTTGCCTTTGTCTGTGATGGCATTCACGACCATGTTTTCGGCTTTGAGGAAGGCGGCTTCATCTACTTTGCCTTTTAGTTTTTCGCGTTCTTTGTCAATTTCGTTTTTCTCCACGAGGAGTTTATTTTTTTCCTCTTTGAGTTCGTTGTTTTTGTCATAGAGGACGTTGGCAGTTTCACGCAATTTTTCTATTTCTTGGTCTTTTTTCTTCAGCAACATCTCATAAGCATCTATTTTGTCTTTGTATTGTTGCATTTGGGCTTGTGTAACCTTGAGTGTATTTCGGAGGGCGTTGCGGTCTGCATCTATAGAGCGGAGGACTTTTTGCAATGAATCCACAAAAGTCTTATTTTCCTCTCCTGTACGTTCTGCAAGTGCGATTTGCTCTTTCAGGCGTTCAGAGAGGTTGCCAAGGTCTTTTTCGGAGTCAGATTTTTGGTCTTTGAGCAATTTTTCATACATAGCTTTGTCAGACTCTTTGTTTTGCCAAAGCATATAAAACACGACTACATTGCCTACGGCAAGTCCTAAAATAATGAGTATAAGCAAAGTACGGCTACTGCGTGCTTTAGGTCGTTTTTCGATTTCTTGGTTCATAATTGAAACAGGGAACATTTATCATTTATCATTTATCAGCGAACATTTAACATTAAACCTCTTTCTGATTGAATTTCAAACCCTATTTATAAGGTTCAAAAGCATTTTAATAATCAAAATAAGTTATTGATTATCAAATAGTTAAGCTAATTGGTAACTATTTAGCCCCCAGCCCCAAAGGGGAGTTTTTGTGTAAGTTTGCATTTAAACTTGCCTACCAAAACACTAAAATAGGCGAAAATTGGAGATAATTCTCCCCTTTGGGGCAGGGGGCTAAATAGTTAAGCTAATTAAAAAGTTATCTACTTATCAATATTTCGAGTTTTTCTTAATATACTGTATAATATTTTGGCTAATTTGTCTGCATCTTCATACACGCTTACGAATATTTTTTCGTCTATGTATTCAGTATCTTTTAATAGATTTAACCAATACTTTGTTTCTAAACATTCTTTATAGGCTATACTTATTTTGGCAGAAAAATCAGCATCAGAGATAGCACCATTGGCTTCGGCTACATTAGCACCTATAGAAGTTCCACTGCGTAAAAGTTGTTTCGACAAGACAAATTCTCTTTTTTCACTTTGCAAATATTTGAAGGCATTAACCATACGCACTGCAAAAGCATACGCCTTTTGGTAGGTAACGTTATTCTCAACCAACATAAAAAATGTTAAATGTTAAATGTTAAATGTTAAATGTTAAATGTTAAATGTTAAATGTTAGGAACGAGTAAAAAATAACTTGAGAATATTTAGCCACGCTGTAAGCGTCTATTATCGAGCTTTTACGCGGTTAGGCAATACCAACAGACGCTTACAGCGTGGCTTTGCGTGAGTGAAATTATCATGTTATTTTATTTTCATTCGTTAAATGTTAAATGTTAAATGTTAAATGTTAAATGTTAAATGTTAAATGTTAAATGTTAAATGTTAAATGTTAAATGTTATTTTTTTGGGGGCATCATAAGGGGTATTACAACTTCCTTGCCTTCGAATATGATAGGGTCAGGTAGCTCGCCTGCCTTCGCGGGGCGAGGATAAAGTTGGTTTACTTCTTTGATGAGGAGAGGATTCATGTTAAATTTTTGCCCTACCATTTCTATCGTTTCCTTTGCCTTCATGTGATAGATGGCGCGTACAGGGATTTTGATGCCCGTTTTGGGTTTCAAAGGTTCTTTTCCTGTAAGGTTATTCATTTTTTTGATGGTATCGAGCGTTACATAATAGCGGCGGGCTATGCGTTCAAGGTTTTCGCCTAAGCGGACTTTGTGCATATATGGGTCGCTGACTACTTGTTTTTTCGCAATTTCTTTTGAGCGTCTGATGCTGTCATCTATGGCTTTTTTGAATTGGGCTTTTGTAACGGAGTCTTGGAAAGATTTTATTTGTCCTTCGTTTTGGATATTGGCTACTATCTGTTTTTTGATTTTGGGCTTGCCTGCATAACTCCACGAAAGGAGCAAAAAAGCAAACATAAAAATCCCTACAAGATATGGCAGAATATTGATAGCATCATATTTGCTGAGGTCAAAAGCAGGCTTGCGTTCTTTGGCAGGCAAGGGCGTTTGTTTGGGTGCTTCTTTGGGTGTTTCTACGGGGGCGGGCTTCCAAGCCAAAAGAGCTTGCTTGAGTTCTGCACAAGAAGTGTATCGGTCGTTTGGATTTTTAGCGGTGGCTTTGGCTATGATGGCATCTACAGAGGGCGATATGGCAGGCAAGTTTTCTTCCAATACTTTGGTACGCATCTCGCCTACAGTAAGTCCAGTATATGGTACTTTGGCAGTCAGCAACTCAAACAGCAAAAGTCCCAAGCCATAAATGTCTGCTTTTTCGTCTATGAGAGTGTCCCCTTTCCAAAATTCAGGGGCAAGGCGGGCTACATTGTCTTTGTCTCCGAGCGCGAGCATCTTGCGGGTATAAAATTGACTGAGCGCAATGTCTTGTACCTTGAGCGTATAGTCAGGAGTAAGTTCAATGTAGCTGGGGCGAATGATGCCTCCGAATATACCTGCTTTGTGTGCCATTTCCCAAACTTCTACGAGTTGGAGAAGTGTTGCAATGGCTTGATTTTCGGGCAGTCGCCCATGTTGGAGGTGGACATAATCTGCGAGTGTAGTACCTTTTTGGTAATCCAGCACTACATATAACCCTTCTTCACTTTCTATGTAGTCATACAAAGTAACAAGGGCAGGGTGTTGCAAACGCGCAAAATTGCGTGTTTCGTTTACAAACGCCTCTTTTTCAGTAGAAGTCAGGGGCGTTTTAAGTGTTTTGATAAGTACCTTTTTAGCAAAAGTGGTATGCGTGCCTACAAAATACCTAAAGAGTATATTTTCATACGCAGGTTGCTCTATGCGGTAGTGCAAGATTTTATCTCCATTCATACAGGGCGCAAAATTAAGAGATATTTTCAGACTACCCAAATTATTTTGTAAAAAAAGCAAAATACCTTGCCTGCCCGCACAAACACACAGGCAATAACTTTCAAGAAATCTTTATTAGACTTCTTGCGAATTGGAGAAGGGGATTCTCTGACAATTTTTGTGTGGGGGAAAAAGAGCGCACTTTATCATGTTGAGCGAAGCGAAGGAACTCGTTGTTAATCAACGATTTGTGAGCGAATCACGAGATTGTTCGCTTTGCTCACAATGACAAACTGGGTACTTCCACAAAAGTTGTCAGACAACCGAGAAGGGCAGGGTTGAGGTATCAAATTTTTTTTGTGGCAATTATTTTAGTTTTCAAACGTTTAATCGAAATATGAAACCGACTTGCCTACTTTTGATATTTGCCTACCTTGCCTGCCTGACAGGGGCTGAGGCGCAAGATGCGCACTTTTCGCAAATGTATAACGCACCTTTGCACCTAAATCCTGCCCTTGTGGGGAGCAGTCCCGAAGGCAAGTTTAGCTTTAGTTATAGGGCGCAATGGTCAAAATTACCGGGCGATTTCACGACTTATCAGGCAAGTTATGAATACAGCACACCCAAAAAACCTTACAACATAGGCGTAATGGCACTTATGGACAAAGTAGGCAATGCAGGGGCAAAATCTACCCAAATTCAAGCCATTTATGCCCACAACGTAAAATTGGGCAAAGCCCTTGCCCTCAAAGCGGGCGGGCAGGTAAGTTATGGGAATAGGACATTGGACTATAGTAAGTTGGTTTTTGGCGACCAACTGAGTGAATTGGGCTATACGGGTAGCCCTTCGCTTGAGCAAGGTCTGCCCAATTTGAGCATCAATTATGTGGATATGGGTGCAGGTTTGGTACTGTATGGCGAGGACTTTTGGATAGGAGCTTCGGGTTTTCATTTGAATAGACCTTCCTATAATTGGGGCGGAGGCATAGAGCGCGTACCCATGCGCTACTCAGTGCAAGCGGGCTTCAAGTTCATCAAAAAACCACAAGGCAAAGACAACCGCGCGAATTATACTTGGGCTTGTACGCCTGCAATACATTACAGCAGACAAGGTAATTTTCAGCAACTTGATGCAGGCGTAAGTCTTTATACCAGCCCTGCTTTCATTTGGGGGCTTTGGTATCGAGGATTGCCAATTTCAAAAAATCAATATGGCGCGATGGTTTGCATGACAGGCATTACTTACCGACAGCTTACTTTTGTGTATAGTTATGATTTTGGTGTAAGTAAGTTTGCACAATCTACAGGCGGAGCGCATGAATTTTCTATGAACGTAAAATTGGGCGACTACCACATGAAGCGTAAAGTCAAACGCAAATCCAATGAATTGATTTTTCCCAACCTTATGAATTAGTACAGATTGCTATCCAATTTCATTTTTTGTTGGGCTGTAGGTGTTTGGTGGGACACCAAACGTTATTTTGTACATAAATTCAAAATTCTACAGCAGTAGTCAGTCTTTCTTATTTATTCGCGGTCTTTTTTTCGGATTGACAACCGCAAAAAAACGAACATTTAACTAAGACTGACCACTAACTTGCCTGCCAAAGTTTACAAAGCTCAAAAAAAAATCTCTCAAAATTTGGAAATGAATATTTATTCACTTAACTTTGCATCGTGAAATCAAAAGACGAGCTAAAAGAAGGTATCATTATCCGCGCTACTTTGCAGTTGATATTCAGAGAAGGGTTGGCGGGATTGAAAATGAGCGATATTGCGAAGCAGGCAAGTATCGCTGTCGGTACGCTGTATATTTACTTCAAGAATAAAGAAGACCTATTGAATCACTTGTTTTTGCACTTCAAGCGCGAAAGTATGACGCAATTAGCCCAAAAAATAGATTTCTCACTGCCTTTCAAAGTCAATTTCAAACAATTATGGTTCAATTACCTTACCTACGCTATCGATAACCCTGAACAAGCTACCCTACTTGAGCAACTGCATTGCTCACCTTACCTGCGCCCCGAAGTGATAGAAGAAACAGACAAACTGCTACAGCCTATCCGCGAAATGCTCAACGAAGGTAAACGACAAATGCTCATCAAAAACATAGACAACGAACTGATTTTGGCTTTCTTGAGTGGAAGTATCAATTTGATTGCCCGCCGTTTCTCTGAAAATGACCGCAAACTCTCTCCCGAACAACGCGAACAAACTTTTGAGATGACTTGGGACGCGGTAAGGGCTTGACATTTAACATTTAACAGGGAACATTTAACATTTAACAGTTATCAGGGAACATTTAACATTTAGTAAAGCCTAAAAAATAAATGGAAGGATAATAAAATATATTTTTGGTGTAGGGGTGGGGTTCACCCCCACCCAAACCACGCAAATAACTTTTAATTGAAACACCCTGTTTTTGGCTTGGGTGGGGGTGAACCCCACCCCTACAATAAAATCATTCCGTTTATTTTTTACGTCTTGCTTAACAAAATTAGCAAGTTATTTTTTACTCGTTCCTAATGGTCAGTCTTTCTTACTTGTTCGCGGTCTTTTTTTCGGATTGACAACCGCAAGCGGATTGCCAACCGAAAAAAAACGAACATTTAACTAAGACTGACCATTAACTTATTCACTTCTTTATTTTTTTAGCCTGATGTCCCACACTACCCAAGAAATTCTCGACCGCGCAGTGGAGAAATACGAAAATCCTGACTTCATCACAGAAGACCCTATCTCGATTCCGCACAGCTACACGCGCCCTCAAGACATAGAAATCAGCGGTCTTTTCGCATCTATTTTGGCTTGGGGAAATCGCACGACCATCATCAAAAAATGTAAAGAACTCATGCACCGCATGGACAATGCACCCCATGAATTTATTTTGTACCATACCGAAGCCGACCTAAAAGGGTTACTTGGATTCAAGCATCGCACTTTCCAAGATACGGACTTGCTGTATTTTGTGGATTTTTTGCAAAGACATTATAAACAATCCGAAAGTTTGGAAACAGCTTTCCTGCCCCCTGCCTTGCCTGCCTCTGCAGACAGGGTAGGCAAGGCGTTGGTGCATTTTGAGGGATATTTTACGAACGCGGAGTACTTTCCTACCCGCACCCGCAAGCACGTCAGTACACCTGCACGCGCCTCTGCCTGCAAACGCCTGAATATGTACCTGCGATGGATGGTACGCTCTCCCGCCAAAGGCGTGGACTTTGGGCTGTGGCAAACGCTCTTGCCTGCCGACCTCGTATGCCCTTGTGATGTCCACGTAGGCAAGGTGGCTGAAAAATACCAACTTATCTCGCGCCCCGCTACCGACTGGAAAACCGCCCTCGAACTTACCCAAAATCTCCAAAAATTTGATGCCCAAGACCCCATAAAGTACGACTTCGCGCTCTTTGGCATAGGACGATACGAACTCAAAACAAACATTTAAACCCAAAAAGTTGTTTATGTAAGAAATTTTAGCCAATTTTGCAGTCCCATGATATACCCTATAGTAGCTTACGGAGATACAGTATTGAAAAAAATGGCTGAAGACATTAGCCAAGACGATACCTCTTTTGACCTCAAAAAGTTGGTGGCTGATATGTATGAAACCATGTACAACGCGCATGGCGTTGGATTAGCCGCACCCCAAATAGGACTTAGTCTGCGACTTTTTGTGATAGATGCCGACCTGATGCACGACAGCATCAAAGGTATGAAAAAAGCCTTCATCAACCCCCAAATCATACAAGAAACAGGAGAAGCATGGGGCTATGAAGAAGGCTGTTTGAGTATCCCAGATGTACGCGATAAAGTCTATCGCAAACCTGATATAATTGTCCGATATTTTGACGAAAATTGGCAAGAAAAAGAAGAAGCCTTCACAGGACTTACTGCCAGAGTGATACAGCATGAATATGACCACATACAAGGCGTACTATTCACTGACCACCTCTCTATGATGAAAAAAACGCTTTGGAAAGGCAGACTAAATAACATTACCAAAGGCAATATACGCCAAGACTATCCCATGCGTTTTACTAAATAGTTACCAAATACCTACAAACGTAAATCGTAACCTCTTACTTCAAACCTCGTACCTCATGGACTTACCTACCATCAATATAGAATCAACTGAAGCTACACCCAAAGTCTATCTGAACCCCACCGAAGGCTCATTCATCATAGCAGGTAGGTCATTTCCTGACCCCCAATCTTTAGAGTTATTCTATAATCCTATCGTGAATTGGCTAAAGGAATATGCCAAAGAGCCAAACCGCTCGACTGAATTTACTTTTGACCTCGAACACTACAACACCGCTACCAGCAAAATATTACTTCAAATCATGGAAATTTTGGCAAAATTACCCAACTATCACGTAATATGGTACAGTGATGAAAGTGAATGGGAAACACACCGCGAATTTGAAGACTTTTGCGAAATCCAACTCGATTGGAAACCAAGAAATGAATAAATAAAAGTAGGAAAAGGGTTTACAGGGGAACAGGTAAACAGGGAATATTTAACTTTTACTACCCACCTACCCGTTCCCCCGCCTATCCGTTTACCCGCTTACCTGTCCCCCTGCAAACCCGTCCCCCGCTTACCCCACCACCGCCTATATGCCTTTAGAACCACTTATCCGCGATAAAAAAGACGATACACCACTTATTGTCCTTGACCCACAGCAAGGAATTTTTGAATTTTCGGGACGCTCACTACCCGAAGATGCTACCAGCTTTTATGATTCGGTGGTCGCATGGCTTGCTCAATACGCCCAAGAGCCAAAGCCCAACAGTGAATTTATATTTCGCCTCGAATATTACAATACAGCCACTTCACGTACTTTGATACGCCTTTTTGATGAGATAGCCAAAGTTCCAGATGCTACTGTAGTATGGTATTATGACCCTGCAGATGCTGAAGAAGAAGGCGAGATAGATGAAGTTGCTCAAGACCTTTCAGCACTTTCAGGTATTCCGTTTGATTTTCGGTCTATAGAATAATATTTTTTTGCACAATTCGTTATAAATTTATATAGGTTCGTACTTCGTACCTCTTACTTCAAACCTTTTCAGTATGTTCAAAAAAACACTACTTCTTTGCCTAACACTTTGCTTGGCTATCAGCGTACACGCCCAGTCGCGCTTCCGCTTTGGATTCCGCTTCAATCCACTTATCTCTCTCTCCAATGTAGAGGATAAAGATAAAAGCAGTATCACAGGACTTGACAAAGGCGGACGATTCGCATTCTCCTCTGGACTGATGGCAACTTATAGCTTGTCAGACAACTTTGGTATCTACACAGGGGCTATGTTTGCACTCAAAGGTTTTAAATCAAGCGTTGCACACTTGCCTAAAGTAACCACTGACAATCCTACGCCTACTTCACGCACAGTAGAACACAATGCCAGTCTTACGTTTTTAGAAATACCTTTGGCACTACATTTGACTACTAAAGAAGTAATGCCTGGTATGAAAATTAGAGGACTTTTTGGGCTTTCTGCCAATTTCTTGGTAGGCGCAAATACTACCCGCAATGAATACATCATTGACATCACAAACAAGGACATCAAAAATAAAGAATGGCGGGCTGAAGCTGACAAATATCAAGGTCCTTTGAACCTCAATAACACCAAAAAGAAAAGTGGTACCACAGGCTACAATGTTTTTGTACCCGACTTTTTGATAGGTGTAGGTATAGATTGGACTATAGAAGGCATAGGCTCATTTGATGGCGGTATCAGCTATCACAGGGCTTTGGGTAGTGTAAGCAAATACGCGCTCAGAGGAGATGACCGCGCCACTGTAAGTTATTTGTCTTTTGACATAGGGTACTTCTTCCAATAAGGAACGAGTAAAAAATAAGATGATAAAGATTTTGTGCGATATTTTGGGTTTAGGTAAGGCGCAATAGAAGCGCAAAGCCTTGTTTTGTAATGATTATTGCAACGAAACATAAGCGCAAAAGATGAACAAAATTAGCAAGTTATTTTTTACTCGTTCCTAAAATACCTTGCCTGCCTAAATAGTATAATGCAACTATTGAAGGACAGATTCGTATAAACTAACAAAACTCCCTTTGTCCCAGGGGTAAGGGGCTAAAACTGATATGAAAAAAACACTTGCCATCTTTTCTTTGGTAGTTCTTTTGGGCGCGTCAGCTTGTGGCAGACGCTACACTTGCCCCACCTACCTAAAAAACGCAGACGATAACAAACCTGCCCGCGTACAAGCAGAAAAAACTGCCCAAGATTCGCGTAACTAAGTACACAAAATCACGAAAAATAAGCCTTTGCAAAAAAAAATGCAAAGGCTTAAACTTTTTTTATATTTTAATCGTTATATAGATATGTTCAGCACATAAAAAACCATTCAAAAGAATTTGGTTTTCTCAAAAGTCTTTTGTACTTTTGCGGTGCTAAATAGTTAATAGTTTGTGTGTAATCGGAAACTTCGTAGGTTCTGCCTTCGGAGTTTTTATTTTATAAGCCTGCTTAATTTTTAGGTTCTCTTTTTTTGCTCAATAGGATAGGGTTTTAAACCTATCCTATTGAGCAAAAAAAAGCTACCACAAAAATAAAAAGAGAAAAATAAGCATTTTTTTTCGGTTGGCAATCCGCTTGGTAAAGCCTAAAAAATAAATGGAAGGATAATAAAATATATTTTTGGTGTAGGGGTGGGGTTCACCCCCACCCAAACCACGCAAATAACTTTTAATTGAAACACCCTGTTTTTGGCTTGGGTGGGGGTGAACCCCACCCCTACAATAAAATCATTCCGTTTATTTTTTACGTCTTGCTTGCGGTTGTCAATCCGAAAAAAAGACCGCGAATTATCTCAAGAGTTGTTAATTTTTAGCTAAAAATGACGATTTTTTTTTAATTTTCTCGGACCCGCAACCGTAAACGGATTGCCAACCGAGAAAATTAAAAAAAATAAAATATTGATTATCAAATATTTATATCTTTATTGCGTTTCCAAGAAACTTGTGGGTAATCAGTAGGGTTTTAAACCCTATCCTATTGAGCAAAAAAAAGCTACCACAAAAATTGTCTTATTTTTTACTCGTTCCTAATCCAATTCTGTTTTTATTTTTTCTAACGTGGCGCGTTCTTCAGATGATAAATCTGTGCCTTGAAGCTGATTTTCAAGGTCTTGCACAAAGACTGCCTTTGCTTTTTGATAGGTTTCGAGTTTACCTTTCCTACCAAACCACGCTTGATTGTATTGCGAAAGCAATTTTTTGAGCCAAATCAAGCCTATTTCAGCATCTTTTGTTTCTGCATAACGTTTTGCCAATTCCTCCACTGACAAACTTTTTTGTAATTGCGCTACTTCTGCCAGCCTACTTGTGAAGTCTAAGTTTTGGGCGGGTTCTTCTTGTGCGGGGTAGGCAAGGTCAGGATTTTCTGTATCTTCAGTGTCTATTTCGGCAGACTGTGCGACCTTGTAACCCAAGTTTTCAGCTTTTTCTATGAGCATGAGCGCGTGCCTACGCAAATCTGCCGTATCTTCGTCTTCTCCTTTCAGGTCTTCTAAAGCGTGAGAAAGATAATACAATATAATTTCTATTCTTTCTGGACTTTCCTCCTCGACTGACTGCCCAAGTGCCGCGAGATAAAAATGAAACGCTACTTCACTTTCGCCTTTCAGGTCTTGCAAAGAGGCGATTTGATAAGAAGTTTCGGCAAGTTTGTATTTGATGTTTTCGTCTTGTAGGAGGGAGAGCGCGTTTTGGAATGCTTCAAGGGCTTGGGCATCTTTTTGTTCTTGTCGGTAGAAAATGCCCATATTGTGCTGTATGAAGGCTTTTCGGGCAGGCAAGGCATCTTCCGAAAGATTATTGTAAAACGTCAAGATATTTTTGGTGGGCATTGCCATACGCACAAAGACCGCCAAATGTCCAAAAACGCGCCCAAGTTGCTCATGGTTTTTTGTGGCTTCGTTGTGTGCGATTGCCTGTTCAAAAAAATCAAGCGCGGTAGCAAAATCTTGCAAATTTGTATGGAGTGCGCCCAGCATATTGTAGCACTTGCCTACCTCCTGTGGCTGGGCATTTTGTTCAAAAAAAACAATCGCTTCGCGTACAGCTTCTTGTGTACGCGCTACTTCGCTTTGCATGAATAGTGCGCGTGCGAGTTGGTAGCTTGCCTCCCCTTTTTGGGCAGGCAAGGCGAGCCGAACCGCCTCTTGCGCATAGCGTATAGCTTGTGGATAGTCAGTGCCTTCTTCATTCAGCAGGCGAGCGATTTGGGTACAGAGGTGTGCCTCTTTTTCGGGTACAGTCGTATCTGCAAGTGCCTGCAAATATTCAGCAAAAGTATGTTTGTGCATAAGGAACGAGTAAAAAATAAGGTGGTCAGGATTTTGTGCAATATTTTGGGTTTAGGCAAGGCGCAATAGAAGCGCGGAACCATAAGATAGCGTTTTGTAATGATTATTGCAACGA
>JAAFJK010000050.1 GCA_013298105.1 Cytophagales bacterium | reverse complement strand
TGGTTCAATAAACTTGCGCCCAACATAGACATCATAGCTCCCGAAACGCCATGCCCTGTGCAGTCCGCTACGGCTACCAATAGTCCCGCATCGGCAGGCAAGGTTTCAAAAAAATAAAAATCGCCTGAAACAATATCGCGTGGGCTAAAAAACACAAAACTATCAGGCAAGTTGCGTTGCAATTCGGCTATTTCAGGTAAGATAGCCCCTTGTATTCTACTTGCATAATTGATGCTATCTGTGATTTGTTTATTTTTATTTTCTATAATCGTGTGTTTTTGTTGCAAATCATCACGTTGAGTCGTGATTTCTTCGCGTTGCTGTTCGAGTTCATTGTTTTTGCGCTCAATATCTTGCATATATGCCCAAATTTCATCTTTGAAGGTGTAAATCGTGAAGGCTATTTGCAGGGGTGCAAGAAAAATATCGATATAAGCTATGAAATGATTGGTTTGTGCAGGGCGTGGTATCATAAAATTTGCCTCTTGTGCCAAAAGCAACAAACTTACCTGCAACACAAAAAAACACACCAATACTGCTTTGTTCTCAAAAAACACCAAACTTACAGCCATCATGAGTATCAAGTACAGCTCACAATCTAAGGCACTTCCTGATTCATACGACACATAGCCCACGTGCAACGTAAAATACGTTACCATAAAAAAGCGCGAAACAAGATGTAAACGCGCCATATTCAATGCCAAAACAATCAAACCCGCTACAGTATATAACCCAAGTTGTATATAAATCCTGATAAGTTCGAAGGAAGGTTTGAAAAAAATAGCCAAATAAAATAGGCTTGACAATACAAATACGACTGCAAAAATGTTCGAGAGACGAATTTTCTTTTCTTCGGTAGGAGATGCACCTTCATACATACCCCATTGTGCAAAATTAGAGAGTTGAGCTATCATGCGCTTTTTAAGCAAAAAATGTAGCCTTATAACTGCCAGCGTGGTATTTTTGTTTTATCAGATGGCGATTTTAGGGATTTCGCTTGCGTGTTTTACATAGTGAAAGGTAAGCCCCTTGAGATAGTCTTGTCCTATTTCGGATATGTCTTTTTGATTTCGCTCACAAAGGATAATGTCAGTAATGCCTGCACGTTTGGCGGCAAGGATTTTTTCTTTAATCCCCCCTACAGGCAATACGCGCCCTGTAAGCGTGATTTCGCCTGTCATGGCGATTCCTTTGCGGACTTGCCTGCCCGTAAAGACAGATAAAAACGCTGTAAACATAGCTATCCCTGCTGATGGTCCGTCTTTGGGTACTGCGCCTGCAGGTACATGGAGATGCAAATCATACGTATCGAAAGTAGCGTAATCTATGCCCCAATCTTCGGCTATAGTGCGGAGGTAGGAAAGGGCGGCAGTAGCCGATTCTTTCATGACCTCTCCAAGCTGTCCAGAAAGCGTGAGTTTGCCTTTGCCTTTTGAGAGGCTACATTCTATAAAAAGTATCTCTCCACCTACTGAAGTCCACGCCAATCCCGTAACCACACCTGCTTGGTCTATTTGCTGGTACTGTTCGCGGTCGAAAGTTTCCGCGCCCAATAACTTTACTACTTCGGCTTCGTTGATATTTTTGTTATAGGTTTCTTCTATGGCTATAGATTTGGCTACTTTCCTACAGATAGCCCCTATCTGACGCTTGAGGCTTCTTACGCCCGACTCGCGGGTATAGCCTTGAATGACTTTCAGGAGGGCTTTGTCGTCTATTTTGAAATCTTTGGTTTGTAAGCCATTTTCTTTGCGCTGTTCGGGTAGAAGGTGTTTTTTAGCAATTTGTAATTTTTCTTCTACAGTATATCCGCTGATGTCTATGATTTCCATTCTGTCGCGGAGGGCGGGGTGAATGGTGTCTAAGCTATTGGCAGTAGCTATAAAAAGTACATTTGAGAGGTCATATTCTATGTCCAAATAATTGTCTGCAAAACTGTTATTTTGCTCAGGGTCAAGGACTTCGAGCAGTGCGGAGGAGGGGTCGCCTCTATGGTCTGCGCCTACCTTGTCTATCTCATCAAGGATAAAAACAGGGTTGGACGTTTGTGCTTTGCGGATATTTTGGATAATCTTGCCTGCCATCGCGCCTATGTACGTTTTTCGGTGTCCTCTTATCTCCGCTTCGTCATGCAGTCCGCCAAGCGCAATGCGGGCATATTTTCGGTTCAGGGCTTTGGCGATGGATTTGCCGAGAGAAGTCTTGCCTACCCCTGGCGGTCCGTAGAAGCAAAGGATAGGGGCTTTCATATCGTTTTTGAGCTTCAGGACTGCAAGGTGTTCCATGATACGTTCTTTGACCTTTTCGAGTCCAAAATGCTCTTTTTCAAGGATTTCTTGGGCTTTTTTGAGGTCATAAGAGTCTTGCGAAAATTCGTTCCAAGGCAAATCTAAAAGCAACTCTACATAATTGTAAAGGATAGGATATTCGGGAGAGGCGGAGTTGGTACGTGCGAGCTTGTCGAGTTCTTTGTAAAAATGTTTGGCGGTGGCTTCATTCCATTTTTTGGATTGGGCTTTGAAGCGCATATTTTCGACTTCGCGGTCGTGGTTTTCGTGTCCGAGTTCGTCTTGTATGACCTTGATTTGTTGGCGGAGGTAGTAGTCGCGCTGTTGTTGGTCTATGTCTGTGTGTACTTTGTGGCGTATCTCTTGTTTGATTTCGAGGAGTTGAATATCTCTGTGCATGAACTCTAAAAGTTTTTCGGCACGAGTCATACCTTCTTCTATCTCAAGGAGGCTTTGTTTTTCTTGGACATTGGCGTTGATATTGGCAGAAAGGAAGTGTATAAGAAAAGTATTACTTTCTATATTTTTCAAGGCTGTATGGGCTTCTTGGGGTATTTCAGGATTGAGGCGCAAGATTTTGAAAGCCGCATCTTTGATGGAGGCTATCATGGCTTCGAGCTGTTTGTCTTTTTTGGTAGGAAAGTTCTCAGGTAAAGTACGAACGCGTGCCGAGATATAAGGTTCTTCGGTAAGAAACTCCTCGACCGCAAATCGTCTTACACCCTGAATGATGATGGTCGTATTGCCGTCAGGCAAAACTATCATACGCACGATACGGGCTATAGTGCCTATAGCATGGAGGTCGGCAGGCGAGGGTTCGGCTACTTCTGTATTGCTTTGAGAAACTACGCCTATGGTCTTATCGCCTTTGTAGGCTTTTTTTACTAAACGAATGGATTTTTTGCGGCTTACAGTGATAGGTATGACTACTCCAGGGAATAGTACCGTATTTTTCAAAGGAAGGATAGGCAATTCTTCTATTTTTACTTCTTGGCTGTTGATTTCTTCGTCATTTATCGTAATGATAGGTAAGCTATCAAGTACATCATCTTCATTGTCAGTCATTATTTTGATGGGTGTAGTTTTGGTGCAAATTTAGTGAAATTCTTAGAACTCTCACATTTTTTTTGTAGGTTGAGGCAATTTTAGTTTATTTTGCGTATATTTGTATGCAAAAAGCACGAAATCAATCATGGGATACAGCAATTTCAAGACCTTGCGCCAAGCCTTAGAACGTCTTGATGTAGAGGAGTTTAACCTCAATTTATTTTCTGAAACTCAATCTGTAGAGCCTTCAGATTGGCTGAAGCAGACACTCGTACTGGCTAAAACAATGCCTCTGACAAATGAGAAAAGCAAGTCTGAGCGTGTAATTTCGCCTATTCTATTAGAAATTTCATTTTTCTTCAAAGAAAATGTTACGCTTTATTCAGGGGAAGATTTGTATATTGATGAAAAGCGTGATCTTTCGGGCGCGTGTGATTTTTTACTTTCCAAACACCCCTTGAAATCTGTCATGCAAGCTCCGATTGTTACTTTAGCAGAGGCTAAAGATGAAGATATGGACTATGGCAAAGGACAATGTTTGGCACAAATGTATGGTGCGCAAATATTCAATGCACAAAAAGGCAAACCCCAAACACATTTGTACGGTTGTGCTGTAACGGGTGATGACTGGAAATTTATGCGTTTGGAAGGCAGTAAAGTATATATTGACATTGAAACGTATTATCTCTCTGATTTACCCAAAATTTTGGGCATTTTTCATCAAATTGTCCATAGCTTTATTGATGTGGATTAGATTTGGGTTTATCTCCAAAAATCAAATTTGCAAAAAAACACACCAAAGACAAAAAAACTACTTGCCAAACAGTAACGGGAGGTGCGCCAAAAAAGATATGCGACAGATACAAAGCGAATGTCATCATAACTACTGAGGCAAGCATTAAATACACTAAATTTCGCATAAATATTGTCAAAAAATTCATAAATAAAAACTAAACCTATCCACCCCCTTTAAGTTCGTCTATATCAGAGTTATTTTTTTCGGGTGTTACAGGTGTGGGTGTACTAACCTTACTTTCTTTTGTGCCTTGTTCTTGGTATTCTTGCGGAAAGTTTTTAGCGGGTTCTTGGAGGATATAGTTTTGGGTAGGCAAGGCAGTATAAGTATTGTCTTGGTAGATTTTTTTGCAAAGCACATAAGAAGTCTTGCCTGCCCGAAGATTAAAACCTTGTATATCAGCATCTTCCATTATCCACACACGCCCCATACCGTAGGCTTGCGATACCGCAAAGGCAGGCAAGTCTTGGGGTGCGCCTTGCAAGGCTTGAAAAGTCCGCTTAGTCATCAGCACATAGTCAGGATTGATGGCTTTCATCATATCTATTTTTAGCGGTTGCAAACCGTCAAATTGCTCCATAGCATTGCGCACCCCCGCGAGCCTGAGCATCACATCTACGAGCGTACCTGTACCTGCTGTAAGGACTGCGCCCATGTTGCGGGCTTGTACGTACATGACGCGAAGCGTATCTTTGCGCTTATTTTTGCAAATTTTTTCAATCCTTGTGATGTGGTATTCAAGGCTGTCTTGCCACTTGGCAGTCTTTTTCTCTTGCTTCAGCACTCGTCCCAATTCTTTGAATTGAGCCGTAAAGTCCGCTAATTTTTCAGGCTTAGCAAAGCGATAACAAGGGATTCCAGCGTCTTCTATGGCTTCTGCGGTCTTGTCATCTATCAAATCCAACTCGCCTACGACTGCATCAGGCTTTTGCTCCTTCACAATGTCCGCCTTTAGGGTAGATTTGTAACCCACTAAGGGCAAATTGCGGTGTGCCAATTTGTAATGCACCTTGCCTACCGCGACTATCTTGAGGCTATCGCCCAAAGTACATATCATCTCTATCAGCTCATCGCCTACCACTACTACGCGCTTGTAGGCAGGCAAGTTGGCAGACTTTTTTTCTGCCAATACTTTAGCTCTGAGGTCGTTGCCTTGTTTTGTTTGGGTTTCGGTTTGGCAGGCAAGTAACCCTATCAATAAAAGACAAAAGAAAAAGTATTTTTTTTTCATATAAATTAAATATTTGATAATCAAGTAAATAAAATTTTTATTTGCGCTTCGTATCCCCACGAACTACAGCCTAATTCCCCAAAAACTTCTTTTCAAAATATTGGTACGCTTCATTGATTTTTTGGGCAAGGACTTGAGCAATTTTTTGTTTTTCAGGATTATTTGCAAAGCGGTCTGGGTGATATTTTTTGATAGCCGTTTTGTAAGCCACGCGAATATCTGCCCACGCACTCCCTACAGCCAGCTCAAGAGCTTGATAATGTTTTATATCGTCTGTACTTTGCAATCGAAGTTGTTTATAAAATTGATAAGCCTGTAGGCGTTCTTGTGAGGTAGTCGCTTTTTTTTCTTTGGTCATAAAATACACATACATTTGCTCAAATGCGCCTTTTTCAAATTCGGAAGCCTGCTTTTGGGCAGAGTTTTGCCAAAAGTCAGGGAACTCAATTTGAATAAACCGAAGGAAAGATTCAGAAAGCATAAAATAAAATAGTGTTGCTATTACAATATAAGCTCTTTTTTTTCGTATTACTAAAAGATAAAGTCTGTTGCTCACGCAAAAGTATGCTTTTTTTGTTTCTTTTCCAAAATCTTGCATTTTTCTTCAACTATTTAGATAAAACCCATTTCAAATGAAATTTACCTCCCTGCTGTTGCACAAAGTTTTTTTCTCACTTTGTTTGTTTGTACCCCTGTTGGGCATTGCCCAACCTTCTTTTATCAAAGAAGACCGCGATGGCGATGGCGTACCTGATGTACGCGATAAATGCCCCGATACAGACAAAAACCTCAATGGGCAAGAGTTCAAAGTAGAGCTGGAAGGCAAAAGCTATTTTGTAAAAATCGCCAATATCAAGAAAAATTTTGACGAAACACGCCGCAAATTTTTGCTCGAAAATAGCCGCCTCGAAAAAGAAAAAAAACTACTTTTTGACAAAGTGGGAGGCAAGGCTTCTATCGATAAACTTGACGAAAAAGACCGCCAACGCATTGCAGACATAGACACCATAGAAGCCAAAAATAAAGCACTACTCGCAAACCTGCACTACATCGCTACCGTTACGCACAACGGAAAACCCCGCCAAGTAGAAATCGAGATAGGAGTAGATGACTTTGGCTGTCTGCCAGACCGCGATGGCGATGGCGTGCCTGACATGGTCGACAAATGCCCTGATGACCCTGGTAAGCCTATTTATTTTGGTTGCAATGACCGCGATGGAGATGGCATTCTTGACCACGAAGATGCTTGTCCTGATGAGTTCGGATTGAAAGAACTCAAAGGCTGTCCAGACAAGGGCTTGGGCGACAAAGACAAAGATGGCACCATAGACCGCGATGACCTCTGCCCCACAGTGCCAGGTCCCAAATCAAATAAGGGCTGTCCCGAACTCGTAACAAATGACCAAAAGAAAATCATAGAGCAGGCAAGTAAGGTGCTTTTTGAATCTGGAAAAGCCGACCTCAGACCTGAATCTTCTTATATCCTCGACCAGCTTGCCCAAGTTATTTTTGACGTTACGAATAAGCATGGCAAAGTCCGCGTGCGCCTCGAAGGGCATACAGATGATGTCGGTTCAGATGAAAATAACCTCGAGCTTTCACGCAACCGCGCCCAAGCCGTTCGAGAGTATTTGCTCAACAAAGGCGTTGATGCGCTTTCAGTGTCTTCTACAGGATTTGGAGAAGCAAAACCTATAGCTGAAAATGCTACACCAGAAGGCAGACAAAAAAATAGGCGCGTAGATATAGCCATAGTAAGCCAATAAAAAAGTAAGAGGTTGAAGTTTGAGATACGAAAATAACCCCTCCTTGCCTGCCCATAGATACACATGGGCAGGCAAGTTTTTTTCATTGCCATTCCCTGTGAAATAGGAGCCAAAAAATGAGCGGAATGAATATGGTGCTTTTTTTTGCTCAATAGGGTTTAAACCCTTCTAAAGGAAATACAGTACAAATATAATCATTCCCTGTCAAAAGCTATAGTTATTTATAACCATTTAGCCCCCTGCCCCAAAGGGGAGAATTATCTCCAATTTTCGCCTATTTTAGTATTTTGGTAGGCAAGTTTAAATGCAAACTTACACAAAAATTCCCCTTATTTCTTGGTTGTCTGACAATTTTTGTGGAAAAACATTTTTTGAGCAAGTTCGGATTTAAGAAACGCCTTTTTTGCTCAATAGGATAGGGTTTTAAACCCTATCCTATTG
>JAAFJK010000025.1 GCA_013298105.1 Cytophagales bacterium | reverse complement strand
AAAATCTATAACCGAAATCTATAAGGTCTTTAAAGACCTTATAGATTTAAAAAACCAAAACAACATGAAGCAAGAAAATAAAAAAGCCATAGAAGAATGGGAGGCATATTGCAAACACTTGCAAAATCTCACACCTGCACATCAACTTACTGAAACCAGCAAAGAGAAAGAAACCCGTATAACGCACTTGCTAAGTGATTACAATGCTTTTGTGGAATATTATTTTTATGCTGTTACACGAGGCACACCCTCCGCGCCTTTCCACCTGCAAGCCGCCAAAAAGATAAAGCAAAACAAAAACTTCTTTGCAGTCTTTGAATGGGCGCGTGGACACGCCAAAAGCACCCATATCAGTCTTTTTATTCCACTTTGGCTCGTGGCGCAAGGCGAGGTAAAAAATCTCATGCTTATTTCTTATAGCTATGACATGGCTTGCAAACTCCTCTCTAAACTACAGGCACACCTTGAAAGCAATCCAAGATGGATAGCGGATTTTGGAGAACAAGTAAAGCTCGGTAGTTGGACAGCAGGCGAGTTTACCACCCGCGAGGGTGTGAATTTCAGTTGCAGAGGCGCAGGGCAATCTCCGCGTGGCGCAAGCTCTGACGACAGCTACCGCCCCGACTACATCATAGTAGATGACATAGATGACGACGAGCTTGTAGAAAACCCCAAGCGAGTGCACAAACTTGTGGATTGGGTGCTTACCGCGCTTTTGGGCGCGATGGATATGGGGCGCGGTAGGTTCATTATGGTAGGCAATCGTATTCACAAAAACAGTGTACTTGCCAATATCGCCAAAGCAGAAGGCGTACACCACAGTATCGTAAATGCCTTGACTAAAAAGAACTTGCCTGCGTGGGAAGCGAAATACACGCTTGAAGAAATAGCACGAGTACGCACTATGCAGGGCTTCAGGCGTTTTGAAAAAGAGTACATGAACAATCCTATCGTGGAGGGTACGGTTTTCAAAGAAAAAGACATCATCTGGGTTAATGCGCCCAAACCTTCTGAGATGGAGGATATAGTAATTTATTGCGACCCAAGTTACAAAAACACTGCTACGAGTGATTTCAAGGCTATCGTAATGGTAGGCAAGCAGGCAGGCAAGCTCTATGTCATGCGCATATTCAACCGACAAACAAGCGTGCTAACGCTTATAAAATGGCTTTATGATGAATATACGCGCCTCCCTGAACGCGAACGAACGCTATCCAACTGGTATTCGGAGGCAAATTTTATACAGGGCGATTTGATTATGGACGCGCTTTTTGAAGAAGGACTACTAAGAGGCTACCAACTCCCTATGATAGCTGATAAACGCGCCAAACCTGATAAATTCACACGCATAGAGAGCATCAGCCCACTTTTTGAACGCGGACTTATCTGTTTTGATGAAAGTATCAAAAATGAAACGGACAGCGAATTAGCCATTGAACATTTACTTGCTTTTGAGAAAGGCACGCGCACCCCTGATGACTTTCCTGATGCGCTGGAGGGAGCTGTATTTTTACTTGAAAAGCGCGGCAGGACAAGCCACTCCGCAGGCAAGGTAAGGATAGGCAGAGATGAAAATAATTTGGCGTATTAGCTTGAAAAACAAAATGTTATAGGTTTTTAAAAACCTATAACATTTGCCTTTTTACAACCCTCTCAACTTTTCGTGTATATTCTTGGCAGAATCCACAATGGAGGCAAGGCGCGTGATAACCTCTTTATACGCCTCAAACAATTCAGGGTGCGAAGTCAATATCTCCATTATCAAGTCTGCTAATTGCTTCACAAAAGCAAGGGAAAGCATCAGATTCGTAACCTTGTCTATATAGTCCCGCGTAAAGCCTACTTCAGAACGATTAGGGCGCGGGGCAGGCAAGGCAGGCAAGTCTTTGCCTAATTTGCGAAGGATAGCGATATAGACTATCGTAGCTATTTTAGATTTTCTCATGGCGTTAGAAGTTTAGGACGGTTTTGAGGACTTGAGCGTGGTAACCGTGGGTTATCAAATAATTCTCATCTTTGATGTAGATGACCGCAAGCTCAAGGTCTTTGCTTATTTTGCGCATTTT
>JAAFJK010000003.1 GCA_013298105.1 Cytophagales bacterium | reverse complement strand
TTCGTTTGCTACATTTTACTATCAAAGTCCTTATAAAGCCCCCTCCGGGGGTTTGGGGGCTGAACTAACAAAAAACACACCATAAAACAAATAAAAATCATTTATACGAAAATTTTACAGTAACAAATTTTATAGGTTCACATTATCTTTCCCCTTCAGGTAAGTACGATTATAAAGATGTAAAATTCTACTTCAAAAGTGAAGTAGATTATTATACTAAAGTTATGACAAAAGGGGGAGCATCTTTATATGCTACTCCGCCTTGTGCCTGTTATGATGGAGAAAAAGGGAGCAAAGAAAAAATAAAGGATATAGTGATTACAAGCAATAAAAATTATACTGATACTTACCAAGCAGGTAGTAATTTATCGCCTTTGATGAGTATAGAAGGAATGTATTATCCCTACAATCCAAATCAACAAGATACACTTCTTTATTCAAAACAAAAAGTAAACGAATATATTTCAAAAAAAACTATTATACCTATACTTTTTAGTTTACTTTTTGACTCGCCTCCCACCCAAGACAAAAAACACATCTTTACTATTCGCTATGAATTAGACAATGGCGAAGTTTATACCTATACTACACCCGAAATCACTTTTCAGTAACAAACTTTTCCACTTGATACGTTTTAAGGGCTTAATGACTTTAAAAATTAGGGTTCTTCGAAAGTTATTGCGGAGGCAAAACTGTAGAACAGGCTTCCAGCCTGTTGTTTCAAATGATAAACAGGCTGGAAGCCTGTTCTACAGAATATTCCGCAATAACTTTCGAAGAACCAAAATTAGTAGTGTTTTTGTGTATGCTTTTAGCACGCGGATAACGCAGATTATTTTAGAAATTAAAAAATCCGTTGTCATCTGTAAAATCCGCGTTATCCGCGTGCCTTTTTCATAAACGGAACAGGCTGTAGCACAGGCTTCTCGCCTGTCGTTTTCAAGTCATAAACAGGCTGGAAGCCTGTTCTACAGTTTTGCCTCCACAATAACTTTCGAAGAGCCTAAATTAGTTATGTCGTTATCACACCACTCCGCAATTTTCGTGGATTTGCGCCATCGCTTTATCTAAACAGTGTTTGGTGGGACACCAAACACCTACAGCCCAACAAAAAAATGAAATTGTACAGTGGTCTGCAATCGTCAATATTTTTCTTCCACTTCGCCTATCATATCTGCCGTCAGGGAGGCAAGGCGGACTTGTTTTAGTTCGTTGATGAGTACAGGGTCATATTTGGCACGCACGCGGATATAGTTTTCGGTAAAGCCATGCATGAAGCCATTTTCTACATCATTTTCAAAAAGCACTGTGAAGTCCTTGCCTACGTGCTGCTCATAAAAAAACCTCCGTTTTTTGTCTGAAAGTATGTGTAGCATCTTAGAGCGTTCGTTGCGCTTTTGGGCAGGCACTGCAGGTGTGAGTTCGGTAGCTTTAGTATTGTTTCGCTCCGAATACGTAAAAACGTGCAAATAAGAAATATCCAATTCGTTCAGAAATTGATACGTTTCGAGGAAATCTTCGTCCGTTTCGGTAGGAAAGCCCACTATCACATCTACGCCTATGCACGCATGAGGCATCAAGGCTTTGATGTGTGCTACCCTTTCTGCATAGAGTTCACGCTGATAACGCCTGAACATCAGCTTCAGCAAACGATTTGAGCCTGACTGCAAAGGAATATGAAAATGTGGCACAAAACGCTTAGACTGCGCCACAAAAGAGATGATTTCTTCACTCAAAAGATTCGGCTCGATAGAAGAAATGCGAATCCGCTCGATGCCTCCCACTTCATCAAGTGCTTTTACCAAATCCATAAAACGCTCTACACGCCTACCGTTTTGTTTGCCAAAATCGCCCGTATTCACGCCTGTAAGCACGATTTCTTTTGCTTCAGTATTTTGGACTATTTCTTGTGCCTTGCCTACCACATTCGCTATGCTGTCGCTTCTACTCTCTCCACGCGCAAGCGGAATGGTACAAAAAGAGCAATTATAGTCGCAACCATCTTGCACTTTGAGGAAAGTGCGCGTGCGGTCGCCATAAGAATACGAAGAATTGAAAGTTTGCGCATGACAAACCTCCTGCACAAAAACCTGCGCCCCCGTTCTCCCGTTTGCCTGTTCTCCCATTACCCCATTTACTTGTTCCCCCGTTACCCCATTTACCT
>JAAFJK010000175.1 GCA_013298105.1 Cytophagales bacterium | reverse complement strand
CGAACTGTCTGTGCAGCTCCGATGTTATCGAAAGTTATTTTGGAAAGTTTAAGCAAAAAATTAACCCAAGCAACAAGAACCACCTTTCTGAATTTGTGCTTACTTTGGCTAATTTTGGAAAAGATTTCGACCATCAAGAAGTCAAAAATGCCCTTGAAAATGTCAAAATTGTAGACCTAAAAGACTACAAAGGAAACACCAAAAAGCGGGATAAGAAATAGTACCCTTTGAACTGCCTATTATTGTAACTATTTAGCCTCCAGCCCCAAAGGGGAGTTTTTGTGTAAGTTTGCATTTAAACTTGCCTACCAAAACACTAAAATAGGCGAAAATTGGAGATAATTCTCCCCTTTGGGGTGGGGGGCTAAATAATTACAGATTATTTTCTTTTCGGATTTGTGCTATTTCGGCTAATGACAAACCTGTAGCTTCATGCACAAAATTATCATCAAATCCTTTCTTAATGAGGTTGAGTGCTATTTCTAATTTTTCTTCTTGCCTGCCTTCTTGCCTGCCTTCTTGCCTGCCTTCTTGCCTGCCTTCTTCTCTACCTTCTTGCCTGCCTTCTTCTCTGCCTTCCTTTTTGTAGGTGTCCAGTGAGTTTTGCAAATCACGATAATCGCGCAGGCTGTCGTGATATTGAGAGAGTACGTGAGGAGTGTAGTTGGTCATATCAGCCGTATCAAAAAGTTTTGTGAAAATTTTATCCTTCAATTTTTCAGGAATTTCTTCCAAAAAAGATAGGTTCTTCAAAACAAACAACCATTTGTCTTCTTGAGTTTCCAGTTCTTCCTCTTTTTTGGTAAAATGTGGCATTTCCAAATAAATGAGCCTCAATTTATCATAGAAGACTGTATGGTCTTGCTTGTCCATGAGCATAATATCATGCTTGATCTTGTCAAGTCTGCTGTCGTCAAAAACAAAATCCATGACAGCTACAGTGAACACACCTTGAAGTTGATAGTCCCATGTGTAGTTTTTGGTTTTATCCTTTGCATTGCGCACGTCTTTTTTGGCTTGGGCTTGTATCGGAAACGTGGTATAATACAAGGTACGGTCTTTAAAGAAAGCCTGCTTTGCTTTTTGCATTTCGACTATAAACGTTTCGCCCTTATCGGTTTCGCAATAAATGTCAAAAATCGATTTTCTATCTTCGGTACTCCTACCAAGATGTTCATTTTTTAGGTATTTGAGCGTAATAATCTTGCCTTTATCCGCCAAAAGCGTGTTCAGGAAGTCGATGAGCAAATCTTTATTTGCTTCTGTGCCAAAGATTTTTTTGAACCCAAAATCCGTAAAAGGGTTGATGTATCTATTCATTTTATTCAACAATTTTATCAGCTTCTACCAACTCATCAAGCTCTACGCGCAAGTTGTCGATGATGTGAATTTGGCGTTCGGGTGTGTTTTTGCCCATGTAGTATTCCAAAATTTCTTTGATGCCACCATCTTTTTTTAGGACTATAGGCACTACGCGCATATCTTTGCCTATGAATCTACCAAACTCATCAGGCGAGATTTCTCCCAAGCCTTTGAAGCGTGTGATTTCTGGGTTTACGCCCAATTTTTTGATGGCTTGTTGTTTTTCTTTTTCATCAAAACAGTACATCGTGTCTTTTTTATTGCGCACGCGGAAAAGAGGTGTTTCCAAGACATAAATATGCCCTTGCTTGACCAATTCAGGGAAAAATTGTAAGAAAAAGGTAAGTAAAAGCAATCTGATGTGCATACCATCTACATCTGCATCTGTGGCTATGATGATGCGGCTGTAGCGCAAATTTTCGATGCCTTCTTCTATATTCAAGGCGTGTTGAAGGAGGTTAAACTCCTCGTTTTGATACACTATTTTTTTAGTCAATCCAAAGCAATTCAAAGGCTTACCACGCAAACTGAATACTGCTTGAGTGAGGACATCACGCGCTTTGGTAAGCGAGCCACTGGCAGAGTCGCCCTCTGTGATGAAGATAGTGCTGTTGTAACGGTCTTCTTTTTTGGTGTCTGTAAGGTGTACTCTACAGTCGCGGAGTTTTTTATTGTGTAAGTTGGCTTTTTTTGCTTTTTCGTTGGCAAGTTTGCGGATTCCTGATATTTCTTTGCGTTCTTTTTCAGATTGTTTGATTCTGGCTTCGAGTGCATCTGCCGTTTCTTTGTTTTTATGCAAATAATTGTCTAATTCAGTACGCAAAAAATCATTTACAAAACTACGGATAGTAGTGCTATTGGGGGCGATGTGTTGTGAACCAAGTTTTGTCTTGGTTTGGGATTCAAAAACGGGTTCTTGTATGCGAATAGCGACCGCCGCTACTATAGAAGCACGAATGTCGGCTGGGTCATACTCTTTTTTGTAAAAATCTCTGATGACTTTTACTATAGATTCGCGGAAAGCGGCAAGGTGCGTACCGCCTTGTGTGGTATTCTGTCCATTCACAAAAGAATAGTATTCCTCGCCATATTGGTTGGCGTGTGTGAAGGCGATTTCTAAATCTGCCGCTTTGAAATGAATGATTTTATAACGATTGTCTTCCTCGTTGGTTTTATTTTTGAGCAAATCTAAGAGTCCATTTTTCGAGTGATATGTATTTCCATTGAATTTGAGGGTAAGTCCTGCATTTAGATAAGCATAATTCCAAATCAAATCTTCCAAAAACTCAGGCTGAAACTTAAATCCTTCAAACACTTCATTGTCGGGTTCAAAGGTGATGAGCGTACCGTTTGGCTCTTTGGTGATTTGGACAGGGACATCTTGCACAATCTCACCTGCTTTGAAAATAGCTTCTTTGGTTTCGCCTTCTCTGAAAGATTGTACTTTGAAATAGGCAGAAAGGGCGTTTACAGCCTTTGCACCCACGCCATTCAAGCCTACAGATTTTTGAAAAGCCTCCGAATCATACTTGCCTCCCGTATTGATTTTCGAGACGCAATCTATCACTTTGCCAAGCGGAATACCACGCCCAAAGTCGCGTATTACCACTCTGCTGTCCGTAATGGTAATGTCGATGCGCTTTCCAAAGCCCATCATGTGTTCGTCTATGCAGTTATCGACTATTTCTTTGGTCAGGACATAAATGCCATCATCAGGGGCAGTGCCGTTGCCGAGCTTGCCTATATACATACCTGGGCGTTTGCGTATATGCTCACGCCAATCAAGGGTGCGGATTTGGTCTTCAGTGTAATTATTCATATATTCATTTATCATTTATCATTTAACATTTATCATTTAACATTTATCAGGAGGCAAGATTACTGGGAACAATTTTTTGGAAAAGATGATAAATGTTAAATGTTCCCTGATAAATGTTTCCTGATAAATGTTCCGCAAAGTTATTACTTTTTTTCTGTAA
>JAAFJK010000553.1 GCA_013298105.1 Cytophagales bacterium | reverse complement strand
GGGTGTGCCTTGTGGAAATGCTACCGCCGTAACCGCTAAAGTAGGTAGCTCGCCTGCCTTCATATCAGGTACTGCCCCCAACTTTTTTGCCAATCCAAGTGCAGTGCCAATCCCAACAGGGCAGGACTTTGTTTTTTGGGAAGGCGTAGGACAGACACAGTTTTGTGGGGGCGGATTTGGTGGATTTGCCATCAGCACCTATATATTTAGGTCGCCTAATCCTGTTTTTACAGGTGCAAATAGTGTTTGCGAAACTCAAGACATAACCTATAGTGTACCACTTGTAACAGGCAATACTTACGCTTGGTCTATAGTACCCGCCTCCGCAGGCAATATCATAGCGGGTGCAGGAACAAACAGCATCACGATAAAATGGCTACAGACAGGCGCACATCAAGTAAGGGTAACTCAAGTAGCAAACTATACTACGCCGCTTACCACTTCTTGCTCAAAAACAGCCAATTATGCTGTAACGGTAAATGCCTTGCCTACCCCCGCCATAAGCACTACTTCAGCCAATGTTTGCGAAAATTCGACAGGACACATCTACAGCATGGTAGCTACTCCCGCCAATAGAAACTATGCATGGTCAGTAAGTGCGAACGGTACTATCACTTCGGTTGTTACGCCTACCAGCACAAGCATTACTGTTTCTTGGGGAGGTGCTGGAGCTGGCACTGTTACGGTAGTAGAAACCAATACGCTTACGAACTGTGCCAAAAACTTTATACAAAATGTTACAATCAATGCCTTACCTACGCCTGATTTTGCAATAGCAAGTGTTTGTGAAGGTATTGCAGGCATTTCTTATACCACACTAAGTAACTTGAATAGCACCTATGTTTGGACTGTGCAGTCAGGCAGAGCTACGAACATTGCAGGTGCAAATACAAATACAATTACACTGGATTGGAATTTGGGCTTTGCAAGTGCTACTATAGAAGTAGAAGAAACCAATGCAAGCGGTTGTAAGCGCACAGCAAGCAAAACAGTCGTATTCAACACACGCCCTACAGCTACTATAGCAAATGTAGTAGGACCTTTTGGCGTGTTTGCTTGTAGGAGTTCTTCTGGCAATCAATATACCACAAGCGCAGATGCTTCGACTTATAACTGGACTATTACCAATGGTAGCATTACGGCAGGTGCAGGTACAAATACCGTAACGGTAAGTTGGAATAACACCGCTACAGGCACTGTAGCCGTAGTGAAAACTAATGGGAGCGGTTGTGTGAATAACGCTTCACAAGTGATTACCTTGAATCAGCCCCCTGTTGCAAGTATCACAGGTTCGGCAAGTGTTTGTCAGGGTGGCACTGTAAATTATTCAGCTACCAATCCTGTCGTGGGACATAGTTACGCTTGGACTGTAACGGGTGGTACTATCAATGGTGTAGCAAATGGCTCGACCATTAACGTTACTTGGACTACAGCAAGTCCAGGTACAGGTACTGTAAATCTAACGCAGACTTCTGATGTTACGCCTACACTTTGTGCGCAAAGTGCTTTACGCACTATCACGATGCTTGCCTTGCCTACCCCTGCTATCAGTGGAAATGGCGTTACTATCGGCACTTTTGCTTGCGAAAATACAACAGGCGTGCTTTACCAAACACCTGCAGTAGCTGGCTCAAGTTATGAATGGACTATCACAGGTGGTACGATTACAAGCCCCGCTATGGCACCTTATAACAGCAATCAAATCACTGTAAACTGGGCTAATGCAGGCGCAAGAACTCTCACTGTAAAAGAAACCAGCATAAACGCTTGTCAAACTACTACAAGTGCAAACATTGATGTAAAGCCTCGACCTATTCCAAATATTTTTGGACCCGCTGAAGTTTGTGCATCTTCTATGAACATAGAATATTTTACACCTGCTACAGGTAATAACTATAACTGGACTGTAACAGGAGGCACTATCAGCGCGAACTTGGGCGATAAGATAAGGATAAATTGGGGAACGGGTACAAGCGGACAAATCACTGTATTGGAAACGAACCCTACGACAGGCTGTAACCAAACGACTACCCGCAATATCACGATACGCCCCTTGCCTACGCCCACTATCACAGGCGACAATGACGTGTGCGCTACAGAAACGGGTATAACCTATCAAGTTACGAGTACAGCAGGTCATGCTTATACATGGACTGTAGTAGGAGGTGCGATTGGTATAGGGCAAAATACGAACAGCATCACAGTAAACTGGGGCGCGGCAGGTGCTGGCTCAGTGCAAGTGCAACAAGTAGATAATAATTTTGCAACGGCTTGTCCTACCACTGTAACCTTCCCTGTAACTATCAACCCCTTGCCTACCCCCGCCATCACAGGCGACTTGGTGGTGTGCGCAAACGTGGCAGGCAAGGTCTATCAAACCCCTGTAACAGCAGGACATAGCTATTTTTGGACTGTAACAGGTGGCACGATAGTAGGTGCAAATAATGGCAATAGCCTCACAGTAAATTGGGGCAATACGCTTTCAGGTTCAGTATCTGTAGAGCAAACAAGTACGGTAGGTTGTAAATTCACAGATACAGAAAATATCGTGATTTTGCCCTTGCCTACCCCCTCGATAGCAGGTAGTTTGGAAGTTTGCGCGAATCAGACTGCACCCAACGATTATCCTTACAACTATTCTACTTCTGCTGTAAGTGGACATACTTATATTTGGACTATCACAGGTGGCGTGATTACGTCAGGACAAAATACCAATCAGGTAAGCGTGAACTGGACGACTGGCGCAGGTACAGGCACTTTGCGTGTAACACAAACAAGCAATACAGCCCCTGCGTGTACTTTCTTCAACGAAAAAACACTTACTATTCGAGATTTGCCATCGCCTGTCATAGTAGGCAATGCGCAAGTCTGTGCGGAGGATAAAGCTGTAGCTTACAATGTAACCAACTTGGCTAACCATACGTACCAGTGGCAGGTAAGTGGCGGTATCATAGCCAGCGGACAAAATACCAACGCCATCACTATAGATTGGGGAACAGGCGCAAGTGGCAGTGTGCAGGTAAGTGTCCAAAATAACAGTAATCCCGCAAACTGTACCAAGAGAGTTACGCAGAATGTCGTTATCAATCCCTTGCCTACCCCCGACATAGTGGGTGCATTTACGATATGCGCGAACTCGACAGGCAATACTTATTTGGTGGCAAATACCCCCAATCATAGCTACGTTTGGACTGTAGTGAATGGCACTATCACAAGCGGACAAGGCACAAACCAAATACAGGTTACATGGAGTGCGAGTGCCTCTGGCTCTGTATCTATTTTGCAAACCAACAACATTACCACTTGCCAAAAAGTAAATACCAAAAATGTAGTCATTCTGCCTCTGCCGAATCCTGCTATAGCAGGTGCTTTGACAGTCTGTGCGAGTACAGATTTGACAAACTTTTATGAATATAATTATGGCATCACAGCCGTAACAAACAATATTTATTTTTGGACTGTTACGAATGGTACAGTCATCACAGGGCAAGGCACAAGCCAAATAGCCATCAGGTGGAACTCGGGTTTTGCGACTGGTACTGTCCGCGTAACACAGACAAGCGCGACCACGCCTGCGTGTACTTTCTTTGACCAAAAAACTGTAGTCATCAATGTTGTCCCTGTTACAGACATCACAATGGCAAGTTTTTGCTTCAATGACAATACGACTTTTGTGCCTACTATTACAGACCCTACTTGGACATGGGATTGGAGATTCTCAGATGGTAGTACCGCCACTACACCAAGTGTAACCAAGCAATTTGCTACAGCAGGCGCAAAAAACTTTAACCTTGTAGTAAAAAATACGCTCGGCTGCGAGTACAAAATCACCAAGAATTTTGATATTACGCCTATTCCTGTACCTGCTTTTGGATTTTTGGGAAGTTGTAAAAATACTGTGATGCAGTTCACAGACCAGTCCACGCTCCCAGTGGTATTTCCGACAGACAAAATACAAAAATGGACATGGGATTTTGGCGATGGAGGAGCTATCTTGACAGGTACAGACCCGCTCGTACACAAAAACCCCACCAAATTGTATGCGGCTACAGGTACTTATATCGTAAAACTTACTGTAGAAACAGACAGAGGTTGCAACCGTCAAATTTCACAAACAGTAGCCATATATCCTTCTTTTGTACCAACCACAGCGAATCCTTATATCCAAGAATTTAATGGCTCACAAGGTGGCTGGCTTCCCAATGCTATAGTTGGTACAAGTTCATGGAAACATGGCAGACCGACTGCCGACCGCACTGTAAAAGTAACTGCGCCCACCAACGAAATATGGAGTACAGGGCTTGATGCAAACTATGCCAATGCCCAAAGTTCGCACCTTGAAAGCCCTTGCTTTGATATAAGGACGTTGGATAGACCACACATAGCCCTAAAAATCTGGAATGACAGTGATGCTGGCTCTGATGGTACAGTCCTTTTGGTAACTCATAATGATGGACTCACTTGGGAACTCGTAGGCGATGTAAATCAAGGTATGGATTGGTACAACGCAAACAGTATTTTGGGCGCACCCGGTACTGATGTCTTCAATCCTTTGAAGAAAGGCTGGAGTGGCAAAGACAATGGCTGGAAAGTAGCCCGCTTTCCGCTTGATGATGTCAAGACAAAAGCTATCACAACTGCCCAACCTGTACGCTTTCGTATCGCGTTTGCAAGTAATTTGGATAATCCCGATGCAACTTTAGATGGTGTAGCGATTGATAGCATATACATTGGTAGCCGAAATAGAATCGTGGTGCTTGAGCATTTTACAAGCGGTAGCACTGATACACAAATCGTAAATGCCAATAACTTCCTCAATACCTTTCCCGGTACAGAACAAGAAATCGTCAAATTGCAGTACCATACCAATTTCTTGGGCAATGACCAACTAAATAAAGACAACTTGGCTGACCCAAGCGCAAGGGCTTTGTATTATGGAATAAATACAGCCCCGCGTGGTGTGATAGATGGGGTGCCTAATGTGGGAGCTACACTTTCTACTTGGGGCTTGCCTGCCTACAAAAAACAGGTATTGGTACCTTCGCCTTTCAGTATAGCTGTGAGCTTTCCTGCCACTCCCGCAGGACAGTTCAATGTCCAAGCCAATATTACAGCCGTAAACTTTGTGAACAGACCATTGATAGTCCACGTACTGGTGGTGGAGAAGGAAATAGACGGAACGGCAGTGGGTATCCCTGCTGTACCTAAGTTCAGGAATGTAGTAAAACGTATGTTGCCCAACGCGGCAGGTACATTTGTAGAAGGTGCGTGGGCAGTAGGCAGTTCTCGAATTTTCAATCAATCATGGACGATTTATAACGTGGCACAATCGACAGGAGCAACACCTAAGATTTATGACATTAGCAAACTTGATGTGGTTGTATTCATTCAAGATGACCTTACCAAAGAAATCTATCAATCTACCCGCATCACGCCTACAGTTACACCACCTACAGTTTTGGCAAGTGAACCTACCTTAAACTTGTCCCAACTCAAACTTTATCCCAACCCTGCCGAAGAAGCTGTAACACTGGATTTGGGTGAGAGTTTGAAAGAAGATTGTACGTGGGAACTTGTCAATACGCTCGGCGCAGTGGTAGGCAAGGGCAAACTCGACACAGGCACTGCATCTGCCCAAATAGACACAAGACGATATGCACGCGGTATGTACCTCATGCGCATCACGCAGGCAAGGAGCAAACAAACTGCCACTTACAAACTTGTATTGCGGTAAATAAACCAAAAAGGTTCGTGCAAAAGCACGAACCTTTTTTCTTGAAGTGTGTTTAGGAATGAAAATAAAATAACATGATAATTTCACTCACGTGAAGCCACGCTGTAAGCGTCTGTTGGTATTGCCTAACCGCGTAAAAGCTCGATAACAGACGCTTACAGCGTGGCTAAATATTCTCAAGTTATTTTCTACTCGTTCCTTAGTTTCTATCTTCTAATTTTCCGCTTTCTGTCAAAGATTTTTTGGTTTGCAATTTTACGCGCCTTTGTAGTTTTTTGATGTCTTCTTCGGCAGGTAAGTTTTCAGGAATGATGTTACTCTGTAGGAGTGCGCCACGTACCTTTGTATTATTGTCTACGTGTTCAGTAGTGATGTCTGTTTCGCCTTGTAGATTCTTGGCTTGCACATTGAGATTCGTCATTTCGGTAGCCAACGACTTTGCCAAAATGGTAACGGTAGGTAAGAAATCGCCCAAAGAACGTTTGGCAGGTATATTCAGTTTTTCTTTCATGTCTTGGGTGGTATTCCCACCAAAAAGAGCCTTGTCGCCTTTGCTACGAATACGCCCAAAACCTTTGTCATCAACTCCTCGCTCAAAAATATTTTTAGAAAACTGCGCTTCAGTGGCTGTCAATCGCTCTCTTGCTTCCATGCGTTCCGCTAATCTGATGCGTTCTTCTACAAGTTCATGTTTGCGAGTTTGCAAAGCAAAATAGCTTTGTGCAAAAGCAACGGCTTGTTTTTGTGGGTCTGCATTTTGGGCTACCAAATAACACGCATAGCGCGTGAGCAAAAACTCTTGTACTTCTCGAGTGCCACCTTTAGGCATCTCGATTGATTTTCCGACTTCGGCAAAATGTTCATACACGCTGTATTCGCTGTTTTCACACGCTTTCTGTGCTTTTTTGATGACTTTGATAAAGTTTTTCCAGTCGTCATACTCGAGCAGTTTCTGCAAATCACGGGCAAACCAAAATTCTACGCCATCTTGAGTGTGGGCGTGTTCCTCAAACGAGGAGGTGAGGGTTTTGATGATGAGTTGTTCCATTTTTTTGGATTGGGATTTAGTTTTTTTACTTGGTTAGAGCCTGTTCCAAACGTTCATGCAAGCGTATGATTTCACTTTCTAATGTCTTGACAATTTGTTGAAACATAGCTCTTTCTTGTTCAGTCATGGTATTTTGTGCATTTTGGTTATTGTCGCCACGCTGTAAATTGTAATTTGCAGGTTTACCACCTTCTTCTTCTAATAACTGACTTGCAGGAACTTCCAATTTTTCAGAAATTTTCTTTAAATCGCTTATTTTCAGCTCAATACTACCATTTTCTATACGATTGTATGTGCTTTGTGTTATGCCCATGAAGTCTGCAATTTCTTGCTGACTTATTTTTTTTTCAGTTCTTATAGCTCGGATTTGATCATTTACCAACATACGCATAAAAATTATGTTTTTATAGAATAATTATAGGACAAACTTAGGATAAATTATGCAATTAGGAACGAGTAAAAAATAACTTGAGCATATTTAGCCACGCTGTAAGCGTCTGTTATCGAGCTTTTACGCGGTTAAGCAATACCAACAGACGCTTACAGCGTGGCTTCGCGTGAGTGAAATTATCATGTTATTTTATTTTCATTCCTTATGCAAGTAGTTACCAAAAAAAATATTATATTTCTGTGAAAATTTTTATTCACACAAATATTTATGAGCAATAGACGTGATTTTTTGAAGCAAACTCTTTATACAGGCGCAGGGCTACTATTACCATCATATTTGCTCTCGGGATGCTTTAGCGGGAGCGAAAAAAAAAATAGGACAATTCGTTAAATATTTTCCAGCAAAAATTTCTGGATATTTGATACCTATTCTGATACCCACAGGTGTAAAAGAACTTTTTTCCTCGTGTGGGAAATTTCGTGTTAATACTATAAAATGCGCTAACCATATAAACTTACTTTTTTTAATTCTGTGTTTTTCCAATTTTACAAAATTTTATACTAAAAAAACAAAATAAAATGTATTTTTACAGTATTTTATTTGGTATGCTTTTTCAAATTCTTATTAACACGACTTTTCCCACACAAGGATATTTTTTAATCAATTATCCCAAATCTATTTTACCAAAAAGGTTCGTGCAAAAGCACGAACCTTTTTTAGTTTCTGTTTACACACCTTTGGAGTTTTTTGATGTCTTATTGGGCAGGCAAGTTTTCAGGAATGAGGTTATTGGTTTGGTAGTAATAGCGCACTTTTGCAAGAAATAATATTTTTGCCTACCTTTGCGGTATAGCAATCCAAGATATTCAAACCTTTACCTATCTTCATGTCATTCGCCTATCATTTTGCGGCAAGCATTTTCCTTGCCTGCCTCCTTGCCTGCCCTGCTACAGCCCAAACTGCCCGTTGGCAACAACGTGCTGAGTATCAAATGGATATAGACTTTGATACACAAAAGCACCAATTCAAAGGTAAACAAAAACTTACCTATACGAATAACTCGCCTGATACACTCACGCGGGTTTTTTATCATTTGTATTACAATGCTTTTCAGCCCTATAGCCTCATGGACGTGCGCTCGCGCTGGATAGCAGACCCAGACCCGCGTGTACGTGATAGAATTGTAAAACTTGCGCCTGATGAAGTGGGTTATCAAAAAATCAACGCGCTTAAGCAAGATGGACAGGCATTGAAATATACCATAGAAGGCACTATCCTTGAGGTAGAATTGGCAAAACCTATCTTGCCTGCCAAAAAAGCCGTATTTGAGATGGATTTTGAGGCGCAAGTGCCTATGCAAGTCCGCCGTACAGGACGCAATAACAAAGAAGGCATTGACTACTCTATGTCGCAATGGTATCCTAAACTATGCGAATATGACTATCAGGGCTGGCACCCCAATCCGTACATTGGGCGCGAATTTCATGGCGTTTGGGGGGATTTTGATGTTAAAATTAGCATGGATTCTATCTATACTATAGGGGCTACAGGCTATTTGCAAAATGCGCAGGAGGTAGGCAAGGGATATGAAGCTAAAGGACAAAAACTAAAACGTCCCAATGGCACAAAACTTGTCTGGCATTTCAAAGCCCCCGATGTGCATGATTTTGCGTGGGGTGCAGACCCCGACTATACGCATACGACTGCTGAAGTAGAAGGCATTACGTTGCACTTTTTTTACCAAACCAAAAAAAGCGAAACTGTCAAAAATTGGCGTGAACTTCCGCGCTTTGCTATCAAGGCGTTTGAGTTTATGAATAAAAATTTTGGGAAATATCCTTATAAGCAATACTCCTTCGTACAAGGCGGAGATGGCGGTATGGAATATCCTATGATGACGCTTATGTTGGGCGATAATAATTTGGGAAGTGTAGTAGGAACTGCAGTACATGAGTTGATTCACAGTTGGTTTCAGGGTGTTTTGGCTACCAATGAAAGCCTGTATGCGTGGATGGACGAAGGATTCAATAGCTATGCGGGCAATCTTTTTGAGGGAGGCGAGTTTCCACACGAAGGCAATTATGAAAATTATTTTGACATCGTGAAGCGTGGCATAGAAGAACCACTCAGCACCCATGCAGACCATTTTTATACCAATAGTGCCTACAGTATGTCTGCTTACTCAAAAGGTTGTATCTTTTTGGCACAGCTCGGCTATGTGGTAGGCGAGGCAAACATGGCTAAGATTATGCTTCAATACTATCACACTTGGAAAATGAAACACCCCAACGACAATGATTTTATTCGGATAGCCGAGAAAGTATCGGGCTTGGAGTTGGATTGGTACAAAGAATATTTTGTGTATAGTACGCATACCATAGATTATGGCATCAAAGCCGTAGAACCCGCTACCGAAAAAAGCACTTTCGTAACCCTTGAGCGCGTAGGGCGTATGCCAATGCCTTTGGATATAGAAGTAGTCTATAAAGACGGAGGCAAGGAGCAAATTTATATCCCGCTTGACCTCTTGCGTGGCGAAAAACCTACTGAAGTAGGCGATAGAATCGTAAAAGCGGATTGGGGTTGGACATATCCCACCTACCGTTTTGAGCTTTCGCGTCCTGTTCAAGACATCAAAAGTATCACGATAGACAAATCCATGCGTATGGCAGATATTCAGCGCAAAAACAATACTTATCCAAGCGATATGAGCAAAACTTTTATAGATAAGAGATGATAGCTAAAGACATACTTTGGAAAGGCATTATCGAGGATTTGTTTGATGACTTTCTGCCTTATTTCTTGCCTGAACTTGCAAAAGATGTGGATTTTCAGGCAGGTTTTGAGTTTTTGGACAAAGAGCTTGATATGCTTTTACCTGAAGCAGAGGCTGGCAACAAACGGGCTGATAAGCTCGTGAAAGCCTTTACTAAACAAGGCAAAGTACATTTTATTCTTTTGCATATTGAAGTACAGGGATATGAAGACAAGGACTTTGCAGAACGTATGTTTACTTACTTTTACCGCATACGTGATAGGTGGCAGGCAGATGTTACGGCTTTGGCGATATTTACAGATGACCTAAAGCATTACTTGCCTACCCAATATGTGTATGATTTTGCAGGTACAAAACTTATCTATAGTTTCAACACTTTCAAAGTTTTGGAAAAGACTGAGCAAATGTTGGACAAAGTAGGCAATCCTTTTAGTATCGTGATGAGGGTAGCCAAAAAAGCCATCGAGAAAAAACAGCTCTCAGATGAAAAGCAATTGATTTGGAAAGTAGCACTTACCAAAGAGCTTTATCAAGCGGGATATAGCAAACAAAAAGTGCAACATATCTTTGATTTTTTGCGTTTTTATGTTAGATTTACTGACGAAAACAATGTACCATTGTTTGACGCAGAAGTTGAACCTATCACTAAACCAACCAAACCCATGGGAATTAGAGAAGCTATTGAAAAAGCCTTGATAGCAGAAGGCGAAGCAAAAGGCGAAGCAAAAGGCGAAGCAAAAGGCGAAGCAAAAGGCAAAACAGAAGCACATAAACAAGATACTTTTGGTATGCTTGAAGAAGGTCTAAAGCCTGAAGCGATTGCCCGCATCACAAAATTGCCTATTGAAACTATCCTTGAATGGCAAAAAGAAAAGCAAAGCACTACTTTTAAATCAGATTGAGAAAAAAATTGGGCAGGCAAGTTTTTGAATTTCTGAGAGAAAAATGTACCTTTGCAATTATTTCATATTTAGACCTCTTGCAAGAGGTCTAAATAAACACTTTTTCAAAGAAATCTTATGACTCAAGAACCCAAACGATATTTAATTACTGCCGCCCTTCCCTACGCCAACGGACCTATACACATTGGACATTTGGCGGGTGTATATATTCCTGCTGATATTTATGTGCGCTACCTTCGAGCTATGGGGCGAGATGTGAAGTTTGTCTGTGGGTCAGACGAACATGGCGTGCCTGTTACGATTCGTGCCGAGCAGGAAGGAATTACGGTGCAGGAAGTAGTAGATAAATATCACTCGATGTTTGAAAATTCTTTTCGGGAGTTTGGGATAACTTTTGATATATATGCACGCACTTCTAACCCTATCCACCACGAAACGGCTCAAGATTTCTTTAAAAATTTATATGAAAAAGGGCTTTTCGAAGAAAAAACTGAAGAACAATATTATGACGAAGTAAAAGAACGCTTTTTGCAAGACCGCTATATTCGAGGCACCTGCCCCAACTGTAGCAACCCTGATGCACAAGGCGACCAATGCGAAAAATGCGGTACTGCCCTTAGTCCCAATGAACTTATAAACCCACGTTCTGCCTATAGTGATGCTACGCCTACTTTACGCCCTACCAAAAACTGGTATCTGCCTTTGCAAAACTATGCCGAATGGTTGCGCCAATGGATTGTAGAAGGACACGCCAGTGATTGGAAAACCAATGTTTTGGGGCAATGCAAATCTTGGATTGAGGACGGATTGCGCCCTCGCGCTATGACACGCGACTTAGATTGGGGCATTGATGTTCCCTTAGAAGGGTTGGCAGGCAAGAAATTGTACGTTTGGTTCGAAGCCCCTATAGGGTATATTTCTGCTACCAAAGAGCTTACCTCCGACTGGGAGAAATATTGGAAAAGCCAAGACACGAAGCTCGTGCATTTTATAGGCAAGGACAATATCGTGTTCCATTGCATCATTTTTCCTGCTATGCTGAAGGCTTACGGCGATTTTGTCTTGCCTGAAAATGTCCCTGCGAATGAATTTATGAACTTAGAAGGCGATAAAATTTCGACTTCAAGGAATTGGGCGGTGTGGTTGCACGAATATTTACAAGAATTTCCTGAAAAACAAGACGCGCTTCGATACGCGCTCACTGCCAATATGCCCGAAACGAAAGACAACGATTTCACGTGGGCAGATTTTTATACCAAATACAACAGCGAATTGGTAGGTATTTTGGGCAATTTTATCAATCGAGTAGTGGTTTTGACTGAAAAATATTTTGAAGGCAAAACGCCCTCAGTAGGCAAGTTGCAAGAAATAGACCAAGCCCTGATAAACGCTGTAGCTGAAGCTCCCGCCAAAATAGCGCAATCTTTAGAGCAATACCGTTTCCGCGAGGCACTTGCCTACTACATGGACGTGGCGCGTGCAGGCAACAAATATATGCAAGACAATGCGCCTTGGAGTTTGTATAAAGCAGGTTTTGAGGAAAATAAAGAACGCATAGCCACCATTTTGCATATTTCGTTGCAACTTGTAGCAAATTTGGCGGTGTTAGGCGAGCCTTTCCTACCTTTTACGGCAGGCAAGATTCGTACTATGTTGGGCTTAGGCAATACTACTTGGGCGCAGGCAGGCAAGACTGACCTCATTGCAGCAGGACAAACTATCCAAAATACAGGACTTTTGTTTGAGAAAATAGAGGAGGCAAGCATCGAGGCGCAGGTAGGCAAGCTCGAAGCCATCAAGAAAGCACGAGAGGAAAAAGAAAATGCTACTCAAAAACCTGAAGTCGAAAGCACGTCAATCGTCAATCATAAATCGTCAATCGAATATACTGATTTTGAAAAAATAGATATTCGTGTAGCTACAGTTCTTGCGGCTGAAAAAGTAAAAGGCGCGGACAAACTCCTGCAACTCACGCTTGATACAGGCATAGATACGCGCACAGTAGTTAGTGGGATTGCGTTGCATTACGCGCCTGAAGACTTGGTAGGCAGGCAAGTTTGTTTGCTCGCCAATCTTGCCCCGCGCAAATTGCGTGGTATCATGTCGCAAGGTATGATTCTTACGGCAGAAGAACCCGATGGCAAATTACGTTTGATTGCGCCTCATGAAGTCGTGGTAAGTGGAAGCGTGGTGAAGTAATGTTTTGGTAGTAGATAGCCCATGAAATTAACCTAATTTTACAAAAATACGAACAATATCAAAAAAGCCCCTTCGCGAAGGGGCTTTTTTTATACGCTTTTTTGTATTATTTTTGCAAAAAAAAATCTGAATTATGCTACCTGTCATGGAGTCTTTTTATACATTGCAAGGCGAAGGCGCACATCAAGGTCGCCCTGCGTATTTTATTCGACTGGGAGGCTGTGATGTAGGTTGTCATTGGTGCGATGTCAAAGAATCGTGGGAAGCCGAAAAACACCCCAAAATGCACATAGCCGAGATGGTAGGCAAGGCTAAAGCCGAAAAAGGGCAAATCGTAGTCGTTACGGGAGGCGAACCACTGATGTACGACCTCACTGCCCTTTGCGAAGCCCTGAAAGAAGCAGGTTTGCGAAGGCACATCGAAACATCAGGCGCGTATCCTCTTTCTGGCGCGTGGGATTGGATTTGTTTCTCACCCAAAAAATTCAAAGCTCCCCTGCCCGAATTTTACGAAAAAGCCCACGAACTAAAAATAGTCATTTATCATAAGTCCGACTTGCTTTGGGCAGAAGAATTTGCCAAACAAATGAACCCCGATTGTATGCTTTTGCTACAACCCGAATGGAGTAAATCAGATACGATACTACCGCTCATGATTGAGTACGTGAAGCAAAACCCGCATTGGCGCATCTCTTTGCAGACACATAAATATATGCAAATTCCGTAATTTTAATTTTTGTAAAAATAAATCGTCATTTTTTTATGCGTCTATACAACCTTTATCTTGAAAATATAGGAACTTTTCTACAAAGTTCTTTAGAATTTATCTCGCCTGAAAATGATGCAGAAAAACCGCCTGTAGTAATTATTACAGGCGAAAATGGGGCAGGCAAGACCTTGATTTTAGATGCTATTAGGGAAGTTTTTGGAGGGTATTATCGAAACAATAGCCGTAAAATTAGGAACATCATACGTGAAAATACTACGCCTGTTATACAATTAAAACTTGCCTATCAAAATCAAGTGCCTATCACATTCCGTTCTAATGCCGATTATAAGTACAATAACGATAATTCCAATTCACAATTTTATGCAAAGAATGAAACAGGAATGGACGTACTTCATAGTGGCACATATAATCTTTTTGCACAACTTGGAATTGAAAATACCCCAAAAACTGATTGGATAGTAGATTATTGGACATCAAAACTTTCGACAGATAGTTTTAGCATAACAGGTTTGAAAGCTCCCTCACCTGAAACCTATTTACACAACGCCCTAAGCGGAATACACCCTAACGT
>JAAFJK010000180.1 GCA_013298105.1 Cytophagales bacterium | reverse complement strand
TGTAGAATATGCCAATACTTTTTTAATGTCGTTTTGGAAAATACCAATACTTGCGGCAAGCAAGGCGGTGCATAAGCCTACTATCGTGATGACATCTAACGTAAAAGGGGCAAGCGTAAAGAGGACATTCGAGCGAATGACCATATAAATACCTGCCGTAACCATCGTAGCGGCGTGAATAAGTGCCGAAACAGGCGTAGGACCTGCCATCGCATCTGGCAGCCACGTATAAAGTGGAAGTTGGGCAGACTTGCCCATCGCGCCCACAAAAAGCAACAAGGTAATGGCTATCACGGCTGTATCGCCTACTTTGAAGATACTACTTGCCTTGCCTACCACCACGCTAAACTCGGTACTGCCAAAGTACGTGATTATCAAGAAAATGCCTAACAAAAAGCCCAAATCGCCTATGCGGTTCATGACGAAAGCTTTGCGAGCGGCATAGCCATAGCTTACGTTTGTGTTCCAAAAGCCTATCAAAAGGAACGAACACAAACCCACGCCTTCCCAGCCTATGAACATCATGACATAGTTTGCACCCAGCACCAATATAAGCATGGAGAACATAAAGAGATTCAAAAATGCCATGAACTTGCCATAGCCTTCGTCATGTCCCATGTACCCTACAGAATAGAGATGTATCAACGTGCCTACGCCTGTGATAACCAACAGCATCAAAAGTGAAAGCTGGTCGACCTGAAAGGCAAAGGCAATGTTGAAACTGCCCACCGTAATCCAATCAAAGAATTTCACGACCTCCACCTTGCCTGCGAACTGCTGAAACATCAACACTGTGCAGACAAACGCGCCCAAACTTGCCCCTACTGCTATAGGTGCAACCAAAGCGTGAGGTACACGCCTAAAACCTAATCCATTGATAATGAAGCCTATCAATGGCAATAATACAACTAAAGCAACAAGTGTACTGATATCCATTTTTTTTGTTTTTTATTAGTTTGAAAAAAGTGAGCCTTTGGACAAATAACCCTCATCGATACTGAGTAGATTATAGCTACGTTTTTTGATGATACCTTTTGCTATCAAGTCATCAAAGTTTGCCATAGCTTTTTCATATTCTTGCCATGTAGAATTATCTTTTGAAGATTCATCTTCTATCATTTTTTTCAGTTGTTGAGTGAGAGAAAGACTGTTTTGCATATAAAAATAATGATTTTATGGGATAAAATTACGAGTTTGAATAAATATACCGTTGTTTTGAGAAAGATAATCTGCCAAAAGAGAGTAATAATCTCTGATAAATGTTCTTTCTGGTATCATGTCACTATAATCTGTAACTTCTAATCTCAATGTTTTAAGCGTTTCTATATTGATAGGTCTGCTATGTGATTTCCAAGTATTATTGTCACTTAGTTTATCCGCAATTTCTGTAGCACGTATTTCTTTTTCTTCAGTGGTTACTGCCTTTCCCAATATCTTGGGGTTAGTTTTATGTGTATGCCAATTTTTGAATTTGTATTTGACAAGCCAATTTTTTAATGAGTCTATGGTTAATTCTTTAGCCTGTTCATATCCTCTGAGTTCTGCCAAATCAAATTCTCTAAGTATCAAGAACTCTTCTTTAGTCAAAAGTCCTTGTTTTGCTTTCGTAATCATGTCATTTATTTTGTCCAAATAACCTAAGGCGGCTACCCATTTACCATCTTTATTTTGTACCTGTGGGTCGATAGGTCCCAACACAGAAAAATAATCCATATAAAGATTATCACCACTCATGCAAAAGATTGTACCTGCACTGTAGGCATAGTCTGGTACTATAAAATTTACCTCTGTGTAGTGTTTTCGCATTATGTTTACATAACGCTCAACAGCTATAGCACTTCCACCACTTGTTGTTAAAATTACGAAAAGTTTATCTTTTTTAGCCTTTTCAAAGGCTATATTTTCTATGATACTCAATATTTTATTTTCATGACCATTGATGATAGAGCCGTAGTACACAAAGAAATCTGCTTGAAAATGTGTTTCTAAGGCTCTTAATTTTTCTGTCAAAAGGTCTTGTATCAGATTATTTATAGGTTGTTGCATATATTTTATCTCAAATGCCCTAAGTTTCTGCAAAATTACTACAAAATATGAATTTTCATAACTTTTGATAAAAAATATAAAATGCGTGTTTTTTTATAAAAAACAATCAAAAAAGATAGTTTTACGTATTTTGAAAGAAATTTGTTTCGTTTTTTGGTTTTTAAAAGAATAAATATAATCTTTGTAAAATTTTTATTATTATTTTATTATGAAACAAATTTTACACACATCTACGCGGTGGGCAGGCAAGTGGCTCACTTATGTAGGGCTACTTTGGGGGCTTTTGATGATGCCTTTGGTGGGGTATGGGCAGGTTACAGCTAGTGGCTCAGGGCTTGCCGCAAGTTATGGAAGTTTGGCGGCAGCTATTACTGCACTAAATACTGTAGGAACTGCTACAAGTACTACCACCATCACAGTAACAGTTGACCAAACTGCTCCTGTAGGCGGTTATAACATTACTGCGACAGGTACAGCGGCAAATAAAATCACTATTAAAGGTGATGGAATGACAAGGTTGCTTACTGCGTCTGGTTCGCAAACATCTGGTTCAGTTACTGATGCTATTATTAAAATAGTGGGTGGTGATTATATCACTATTGACGGTTTTACGTTGCAAGAAAATACAGCGAATACCACTATTGCAGTTGGTACGAACAACATGACAGAGTTTGGTATTGCATTATTCAACGCTTCTGCTACAAATGGAGCACAAAATAATACTATTCAAAATAACACTGTAACTTTGGGTGCAACCTACCCCAATACTATAGGTATTTATGCTAACTGCACTACTACAGCTGCGACTGCTACGTCTGGAACAAATTCTAACAATAAAGTGTATTCTAACAATATATCTAACGTTCAGTCAGGTATATATTGGTTAGCTCCTCCTCAAACAGTTACTATTTTTGAATCAGGTAATGACATTGGAGGCAGCAGTATAGCTACAGCCAACACAATTTCTTTCGGTGTGGCAAATACAGCTTTTACATGGACAGCCCCTACGAGTTTTTCTTTTGCCACACAAGCAGGTATTTATTTTAGAAATGCTGTTGGTTCTTCGATTAGATTTAATACGATTAGTAACCCAAGCACTTTTACGATTGCGGTGGCAGGTGTTTTTCATGCCAGTGGAACTACTCCAACAGGTATTACCTATACCACTACAATAAGCGATAATACCATAACGCTAAATAGTACAGGCACAACAGCTATTACAGGGATTGATTTTGGTTCAGGGCTTTCTACAG
>JAAFJK010000380.1 GCA_013298105.1 Cytophagales bacterium | reverse complement strand
CCCGCTACAGCCTCGCCTGTATGAATACCAAGCCTTACCTGCCAAAAGTCAGGATTTCTCTTGCGCTCTGCGTCCATCCAATGTTGTATGCCAAGTGAAGCCAATACCACATCAAAAGCGTGTGTTTTGTTGGCATTGGGCAAGCCTCCACACGCCATGTAGCAGTCGCCTATGGTTTTGATGCGCTCAATGTCATATTTACGACTTATCTCGTCCATTTTAGAGAAAGTAGCATCAAGTTCTGCAATCAATTTTTCGGGTGTAACCTTTTTAGCAAGGGCAGAAAAGCCTTTGACATCTGCAAAAAGTACTGTGATACTTTCAAAATAACGCACTTGGGTTTTGCCTGTTTCTTTCAATTCTTCAGCTACTTCGGCAGGCAAAATGTTGAGCAATAATTTATCAGACTTTTGACGTGCCATCTCTGTTTCATAACTTTGCAATATTACCTCTTTGCTTATTTTTTCGATTTCCTTATTTCTATCTTGTAAAATAAGGTTATTCTTTTTCTGTTTTTGTTGTCCACGGTAGAGCAAAAAAGCGATTGCCAACAAAGATAAACCCACGAGGCTTGCAAAGATAACATTGCGTTGGTTTTGTGCTTGCTGTTCAGCTATTTTTAGTTTATTTTCTCGGTCTTTTGCGTCATGAAGTTCTGTTTGTAAGACATTCAATATTTGGCTATTTCGTTCATTGAAAAGACTATCCCGCATTTCTTGATGGGCAACCCTGAAGTGAAATGCTTTTTTATAGTCGCCTTTGGCATCATACAATTTTGATAGGATATATTTTGCCTCCATCACATCTACCATAGAACCCGCACCTTCCGCCAATACAAGTCCTTGCTCTGCTTCCTTTAAACCGTCATCAAGTTTCTGCTGTTCGTAATAAGTATCGGCTAAGTTGATTCTTATTTTTGCTTCTGTGAGTTTATCGCCTACTTTTTGCGCTATCCCAAGTCCTTTTTGGTAGTTTTCAATAGCCAAGTTATACGATTTTTGTTTCATATACAAAGTTCCCATACTGTAGTAGGAAAGTGCCAAACGTTGGAAATCTTGTATTTCTTCGCGTATTTTGATAGCTTGAAGTTGATTCAAAAGAGCCGCATTAAAGTCATTTTCTTTGGTTTGTATGTCTGCTATATTTTGTAAAATAGTAGCTTCTAAGGATTTATTAGCAAGTTTTTTAGCCAATGGTAAGGCTTTATTATAGTAAAAAAGAGCTTTTTCATGAATTTTTTTACCACTTTTTTGGTCATCTTGTGCTTGAGCCGTATAAACAGAGCCAATGTTATTCAAACAACTTAAAATGCCCTGCTCGTCTTTTAATTCCTCTCTCAATTTGAGAGATTGTAAGTAATAATCAAGTGCCTCTGTAAAATTGCCCTGCTCAAATTTGATAGTGCCAATGTTGTTGAGTGAAGTTGCTTCACCTTTTTTATCCTTTATTTGTTCTCTAATTTCCAATGCTTTTGTTTGGTAGGCAAGAGCTTGTTTTACATTTCCCTTGATAGATGCAATCGCACCCAATCCTGTATAGGCTTGTGCCTCACCTTTCTTAAAGCCAATGCTTTGAGCTTCTTGTAAGGCTTTTTGCGCATATTCTTGTGCTTCATCTGGTTTTGACTTCCCCAATAGCTTTGCCAAAGCCATTAAGGTATTTACTTTAGAACTATCTTTTGTTTTGGGAAGTAGATTTTGCAAACTATCCAATTTAGCTTGTGCATATACGCTTGTATAGTTGTTTGCAAATACAAACAACATACACAAACATATCATTTTGAGAGATGTCATTCTTTGATTAATTTTATTGTCCATGTTTTGTTGTCTAACTGTATTTGCAAAAGATATAATCCTTTGTGTAGGGTAGGCAAGGATTTATTCAAACTTGTTTCTATTTCAGACAAGTTCCCTTCGGTTGCCAAAACATTTTTGCCTAAAGCATCATATAGCCTTGCCTGCATTTTTTTGCTTTGTGCTACACGTTCGGAAACTATCCATAATTGATTGGAAACAGGGTTAGGATAAATGTGCATCATACCATTTTCCAAATCATCAAGGCTCAAGGGCGTTGTATCAGATATAATCGTAATCTGACTCCAATCTGTGATAACTACACCACCACCTCCGCCACCACCACCTTTGTAGGTGATAGAGCCAGGTCCATTGCTTGCGGCAAATGCCCCTCCTTTGATTTGCCAAGTAGCTGTACCTACAGCGTTGTCTTCGCGTTTGTATAAGCGCAGGTTAGAGGGTGTGGCTATATCGGTAGGAGCTATAGTATTTCCAGCAGGCAAGTCGATGGTTATTTCAGAAATGGGCGAAAAAGTTTTATTTGCACCATAGTTGCGCACTACAAAATAGCAATTCAAGAAATTACCTGTAGGTTTGGGCATAGCATCTGGCGTAGCATCTATGCGTGTTACTACCAATTCGCCATTGGGATATGTCCCACCCGCAGGAAAGGTCATTTTCACACCCGCCGCAGGAAAGACTGTAGGTGTAGTGCCATTGCCTGCATTTACTACGATTCTATCCACATTGCCATCACCTAAAGGCTGTGTAGCTGTATTCCAGAGTGTAGCGGCAGAAAGTGCGCCATCATTGCCATTGGTTAGGTCTTCTATCAAAGTGCCTGTATTTTCATCAAAACGATAATAACCCACCAAACCTTCATAATTGGGGTGTTGGTCATTGGCGCGTAAGTTCATCCAATCATAAATGGTATTTTGTGCCAATACATTTTCCCAACAACGCAATTCATCTATCTCTCCATTAAAAAAGAAATCAGTCTCTGCCCGACTGCCCAAATACAAATTCAGCGAAGCGTTCAAAACATTGGTACTTCCTGTACCTGTTTTTTCGAGTGCGCCATCTATATAAAGTTTCAGTTCGCCTGTAGCTTTTGAGCGCGTAGCGACCACATAGTGCCATTCTCCGTCATTGACAGTGGTATTGGATTGAATGGTAACATCACGCACTCCAAAGGCAATTTTCCCATTCAAAATACTTACCCCAAAATCATTTTGTACGCCTGCCAGCCCGCCATCTACCAAACGATTTCCTTGTTTCCAGGTAGTACCTGTGAGGGAAGTTTGGGAAGTGCGCATCCAAAAATCAAGCGTAAAATCGTCTTGTAAAGGATTGGCAACCGTAGCACTATGGCTACTTGCACTCACAAACTTCAGGGTAGTTCCACCATTTTTAAAGTTTGGGTGAATATTGTTGCGATTTGCCAAGATGTACTCTTGAGCAATGTTTTTGGTTTTGGCTATTATTCTTACATTTCTATTTACGATACCTCCATATTTATTCCAAGTAGGCGCGGCGTTGTTGAGCCTTCGGGCAAAACGAAGCGCGTTGGCATTGCCTACAGTGCTATTCGTGGAATAGTCATATTTCATATCATAGCGTGGATTTGTACCCTCTACTACGAATACACCCCAGTAGCGCGAGTCATACAAATTCAAATAATTTGTGGGAGGCGTGGTATTGTTAGGTGTTTGTTTTACTTTGTAGATATGCACACCTGTAGGATTGCCTCTAAAATTACTAATCGTAAAAACGTCTGTATCTGTCAAACTTAAGGCTGCAAGCATATAACTATGCACGCTCAAATCGCCTATAGGTGCGCCTGACGTTGCCCATGTGGGTGTGCTTACTATAGTGGCATCAAAAGACTTGCCTACCGATTTGTTCTCTGTGGTATTGCCTATTTTCTCATCAAAACGGTAGTATGCCAATAAATTTGCTTGAGTGCCTGTTATTTTTCTGCACATATTGGCACGCAGACTATCCAATGACCTTGCCTGCCCCCACACCCGAAGTTCATCAATATTCCCTAAAAATGGTGTATTGGAAGGCGCAATATTACTTTGCCCAATGAAGCAAGCATCATTTTTCAAATCGGCAGGCAAGGCAAAAGTCGCATCAGCCAAACCATCTATAAAGTATTGCCAATTATTGCCATTCCTTACCAAAGCTACATGATGCCAAAAATTGTCCGCTACTATTCTGGTGGAGAGTGTGCCTGTACTGCCTGCAATGTCTGCCCGCAATTTATTGCCTGCCACCACGAAGCGCAAACCCTTGCCTGCCTCACTCGTGCCTATGCTAAAAATGTCTTTGGTAGCTGTTGCATCATTGGTTTTAATCCAAGTTTCAACCGTAAAATTACTTACACCGAAAGTCAATGCGTCTTGCTTGCCTACATTCAGGTAGGCAAGGCTGAAATCCAATACATTGCCACTGCCCGCAGGCAAGATGGTGGAAGTTATTTTGGTATTGGAGTTGGGAGAAGCAATATTTCCATTTATGGCGCGGACTCTGTACTGATAGACAGTGTTATTTTCTAAACCTGTTACGCTTTTGGAGGTAGTCAAAACTTCCAAGTTCTGAAAACCATCTACAAAAGTAGTAAAATTATCTTTCGAAACATCTAAACGATAGGCAGTTGCTTCTGCGACAGGCAGCCAATTTGCAGTAAAGCTATTGTTGGTAACTTGGGTGGCAGTGGTGGCAATAGGAGCGTCTATAATTGTGAATACAGAAATGATGTTGGAATTGATAGACAAACTATTGGCATTTTCCGCTCTAATACGGTATTTGTAATTGGTATTGGGCAATAGCCCTGAAACTACTTTCACAGTGTCTGTAACCAATAAATTCTGATAACCACTTATGTATGTTGCAAAATCATCAGTAGAAACATCTAAACGATACTGGGTAGCTCCTATAGAACTTGTCCAATTCGCTTGAAAGCTATTTTTTGTGGTATTGGTGGCAGGTAAGGCAGTGGGTGGGGCTAAGGAGAGAAGAATAATCAAGTTGTGTCCTGGTCCATTGGCTATCGCCATATCTGTTCTGCCATCATTATTTAAATCTGTTACAGCAATTTGTCTTGCATCACCACTTGTTACATTGTTTATGGTTTGTATTGTGAATGTTCCATTTCCGTTGCCCAATAAAAGCACTACATTGGTACCACTAAAAGTGGCTAAATCGAGGTTGTTATCTCCGTTAAAATTTCCTGTAAATACATAACTTGAACCAACTCCAAAAGATACAGGTGTTCCAAAAGTACCATCACCATTGCCAAGAAGCAATTGCATACCACTGCCTACACAAACTATATCCATTTTTCCATCATTATTGAAATCACCTAAGCAACCATGAGTCGTGGAAGTCAAGTTTGTAGTGATAATGGTAGGCAAGTTAAACTCTCCATTCCCTTTACCTGTAAAAAGATAAATTTTGTTGGGAGAACTTAAATAGACAATATCCAAATTGCCATCTGTATTAAAATCACCATGCAAAGTCATTACCCCCCCCCCGCTTGCACTTATACTACCAGGCATTAGTATTGTGTAAGAAAGATTACCAACAGGTATAAAGACAGGATTTGTAAAGCCATTCGTACTATTGTTCAGTAAAATATCCATTCCAAAAGGATTAACACCCGTAACTCCTGTAGAAGATGAAACCTGCCCTCCTGATTTAGTTACAATATCTACCCTACCATCATTGTTAAAATCTCCTAATTCTAATGTACTGCTTTCTTTTGCGTAAAAAGTATTTTGTGTTCCGAAAGTACCATTGCCATTACCATAAAGAACGGGTATTTTATTGCTAAGTGTAGATGCCGCACAAATATCTAATTTTCCGTCATTATTTAAATCTGCAACCCTCAATGGTCTTTTGAAGCCTTGCATGGCATATAATATAGGCAAGGCAAACGTTCCATTTCCATTACCCATCAATACGCTCACGTTATCATTGCTTCCATTTCCACTTATCAAGTCCATTTTCCCATCATTATTCAAATCGGCAGAAATTACAGACTGAGGAAAAGGATTTGATGCCCCTAAAGTAAGCGTTCTCAAAACATAATTAGGCGTTATAGTGGGAGAATGGATAACCTTAAAGAAAGGAGCGGACGATAACAAAGAACTTCCTTGAAAACCTGTAGTTAAGTCTTGCACAACAATAGTAGAGTTTGGGTCTGCGCCATAAGGCACTTGCACAATTAACTGACTATTTGTAGCAGACGACAGTGTAGCCCTCACATTTCCAAAATAAACAGCATTGTTGTTGAGCATAGTATTAAAGTTACTGCCGTTAATAGTAACTGATGCGCCTACACCTCCACTTATAG
>JAAFJK010000784.1 GCA_013298105.1 Cytophagales bacterium | reverse complement strand
CCTTCACACCCGCAGGCTACCTCACGCCAGTAGGCAAGATAACAACCGACTTGCCTACCCTTGAGCGCGTATTTGTCAAAGATTTTCCTACATCTACTACCCGCCCTCGCCTGTGGGCAAACTATTTGGCATACCTTGAGCGTTTTAGGAATAAGATAACAGGTAACTTTGTGCAGTGGCTCAATGGTAGCTTTGTAACCTTGAAGGAGAACCCAAAGGACATAGATTTGGTTACATTTATAGATTATAGCATTTTTGAACAAATGGAGGCACAACAACGCCTTGAGGAGTTTTGGACGTACAATCTTGAGGACAAAGGCTTGGATAGCTATATAGTAGGCATTTACCCTGAAGGACACGCCAATTTTCAAGACTATACCCAAAAATTAGAAGAATGGACGCGCATTTATCAAAGTGCTAAAATCAATGGAATCGCTGAACGAAATATAAAAGGATTTTTGGAAATTAAATTTTCAATACTATGGAAACACTCGTAGAAACATTGCCTTATGCCCAAATCAACCAACTACTTGAAATGGTACAAATTTTCAATAACCAAATCAAACGTTCATTGCAATTAGGCAAAGCAGAAACAAGTCTTGCTGTGCGGCAATCAAAATATTTGCGTGATAGGTATTTGCGTGAATTGAATACGCTTTTGCGCGAAAACGACATCAACCTACAAGACTTGCCTGCCTAACAAACAAAGGACGTATGTTTAAAATACGCCCTTTGGTGTTTTGGATTATTCTTTGATAGCGCATTGCAGATTTTTGTAGCTTCTGATAACCCGCGCCAAAGCGTTGAAAATAAAGGGTTTTTAGAGGCTTCTATTTATTAACCCTGCATTAACGGGCAGGCAAGCAACTTTTTGGAGCGAATAAGAGTTTATATAACAAACAAAACCACAATTTTATGAAATCTCTACTCTCTCTCTTTTTTTTGTGCGCTTGGAGTATCCATACTTTTGCACAAACTACCAACGTAAGCGTGTTTTCTGAAAAAGGAGAACGTTTTTGGGTTACTGTCAATGGCATTAAGCAAAATGTCAAAGCAAGCGCAAACGTAAAAGTTACCAACCTGAATGGTAGCTATTGGAAAATGCGCATAATATTCGAGAACGAAAATATCCCTGAAGCCAGCCAAATGGTAAACGCTATGGAGCCAAACCAAGAAATAACATATCGAATAAAACAAAACCGTAAAGGCGAGTACGTAGTCCGCTTTTTCAGCAGTGCGCCTATAGCCCAAAGTACCCAAAATGCGGACATAACTATCCCCTACCACGCTACCGAACTCCCCGATAACACTTCAAACAACAATAATAACAACAATAACCAAAACGGCTTCAATCTGAATGTGAACGAAAACGGCTTCAACCTAAACGTAAACATGAATGAAAACAACAACAACAGCAACAATAACAACAACAGCAACAATAATAACAACAACAACAACAACAATAGTAATAGACCAATCAACAACAATAATTGCTGGACAGCTATGAATAGCTACGACTTCTCTAAAGCCAAAGATTTGGTAAAAAAAGAATCTTTCGAAGATACCAAAATGAAAATAGCGCAACAATTCACAAGTAGAAACTGCCTTTCGCTTGACCAAGTAAAAGAAATCGCACAACTTTTTACCTTTGAGGATAATAAACTTGAATATGCCAAATACGCTTATGACTACTGTTTGGAAAAAAATAATTATTACCAACTAAACGACATCTTTACGTTTAGTAGCACCAAAGACAAATTGAATGATTTTCTGAGTGATAAATAACATATCCGTTTTTTCAAAAAAAAGCAAATAATCTTGAGATTGTTTGCTTTTTTTGTTTTTATTTAATGGATTTTAAAGATATTTAAAATATTTTCACGAATTTTGCAGTTAATCATTACAAAAAAGTTTAAATTAGCAAAAAATCTTACTTGCCTACCCAGACACAACGGCAAATAAGCCATCAACAAAGCATTTCAAGACTTAATCAACACTCCCATGTCAAATCACAAATCTATCATCAAAGTTATAGGTGTAGGCGGAGGCGGTAGCAACGCAGTGAACTATATGTATAATCGTGGCATCAAAGACGTAGAGTTTAGTATTTGCAACACAGACTTACAAGCCTTGGAGCTTAGCCCTGTCCCTGTAAAAATACAACTTGGCGCACGCCTTACAGAAGGCTTGGGCGCAGGCGCAAACCCCGAAGTAGGACGCGAATCTGCACAAGAAACAAGGGAGGAAATCAAAGAACTTTTGGGACATGGGACAAAAATGCTATTCATTACGGCAGGTATGGGCGGTGGAACAGGTACAGGCGCTGCGCCTGTAATTGCAGAAATAGCACGTGAATTGGGCGTTTTGACTGTAGCTATCGTTACAGCTCCTTTTGGATTTGAAGGACCACGCAAAAAGAAACACGCTGAAGCTGGACTCAATGCACTACGCGAAATATGCGATACTGTCCTTGTAATATCCAATGACAAACTGATGGAAATATATGGCAATCTTAAGATGAGTGAAGCCTTCGCACAAGCAGACAATATCTTGACAACTGCCGCCAAAGGCATTGCAGAGATGATAACTGTGCCTCATATCGTGAATGTGGACTTTGAAGACGTGAAAACTGTTATGCGCAATTCGGGCGCGGCTGTAATGGGTTCGGGCAAAGCTGAAGGCGAAAATAGAGCCATTCGTGCGGCGCAAGAAGCACTTAATTCTCCTTTGCTGAATAACAAAAGTATCTTTGGGGCGCAAAAAATATTGCTCTCTATTATGTCTGGAGAAAAGGCAGAAATCCAAATGGACGAGTTTCAGAATATCACTTCTTATATACAAGAAAAAGTAGGCGAAACAGACGTATTTATATTTGGTACAGGTACAGACAATACGCTTGGAGAGGCTATCCGCGTAACAATCATAGCTACAGGATTCAAAGATGACGAAGCTGAAACCGAAAAAAAAAATACCTATCAGTCTAATCCTAAAAAAGATACACAAAACCAACCCGAAAACCAAAATACTGTAGTTTTCAATGTGAATAGCAAGCCTCCTATCACGCAGGCAAGTCATCAGCCTGAAGAAAAAGAAGAACCTATCATAGAGAAAAAAGCACCCGAAAAAGTAATCTATAATCTTGATGACGAACTTCCTTTGAATAAAGAACCTTTTTTTCCAAAAACTGAGTTCGATTGGAAGCACGAACAAATAGCCAAACAAGCGGACGAAAGAATAGAAAAACTTAAAAAACTAAGCCAAAACATTGCAGAAGCTGAAAGCTTTAAAGAAAAAATAGAGATCCCCGCGTACCTGAGAAGAAATAACAAACTTGATGATAACAATAACGGTACTAACCTAAATTTCTAATCCCAAGTATGGAATTACAAGATGTCATTCAGGACTTGCCCATTTTTTATCAAACTCCGAAAATAGAGTTCTATGGCAATCTTGAGCAAAAAATGCTCATAAGCTACGCCAAAGGATTATCAAACGAAGATGAGTATAAGATAAATATGCAAACCTGTGCTGATATATGTGCAAAACACCAGCTTAAGTACATCTTGTTTGAATCTACCAATTTTAAAGGTACTTCGCCTGAAAACCAAAAATGGGTAGGCGAGTACCTTATTCCTCATTTTAAATCCATCGGGATTGTAGCCATTACGTTGGTGATGGCTAAAGATGTATTTGGGAAATTTTCGTTCAATAACATGGTAAAAGGTTCAGACCTTGCCTACAAGGGCGAGCTACCCTTTCAGTTTACAGATAGTTTTGAGGACTCTTACAACTGGATAATGGAGCAAATGCAAGCATTCTGAGAAGTTTGAGGTACGAGGTTTGAAGTACAAAACTAAAAAATACTACTTGCTCAGTCTTTGCTAATTATTCGTTTTTTTCGGAACGTGGCGTAGCCTTGCCTACCAAGTATCAAACTCAGACAGGCATTTCATTAAATTCAAAAAAATCAGTTCCACTTTCTTGGGGCAATATTTTTAATACACTCGAAGCAGTCAAGATAATGAGCGTTTTGGAGGCTTTTGAGCGCGATATGTGGGCAAGTGCAGCGAACTCTCCTACAGTGATGTGCTTGTTTTTTTCGAGATATTGCAAAAGTAGTTTTTCGTTTTCGCCATAGCTAAATTTTACGCTCTTATTTTTGAACTTAATTTTAAGAATTTCCCACATCTCGAGGCTTGCCTTGAAAGATTTGTCTTGTACCCGTACATAGACTTTTCCTTTGCGCTCCGTAGGATTGTCTTTGAAATAGTGCAGTTCGGTGGCTTTGGCGATATGAAAAGCCAAGACCTCACGCTCTGGGTTTTCTTCGGTAGGTATGCGCTCAAGAGTATAATGCAAAAGAGGTGATGTATATTCGTTGATGGCTTTAAGCATCACGTACTCGTCTTCTACAGGAAATTTCACACCTTTGATGAGGCGGTCGTCATCTACCCCCAAAAAGAGCCAGCCGCCTTCTGAATTTGCCAATGCGACCATACCACGCACTATTTTCTCGGGGTGCGTAGCTTTGAGTTTGAACTCCGTATGTTGTCCTTCGCCCCTTTTTACGAGTCTTCGCAATTCATCAAAATCCATTTTCAAAGATACAAACAAAAAATGACACTACGAAAAATTACTTACCAAAAAAGTCGTTGATTTGCTTTTGTTTCTGCTCGTCTGCCGTAAGTGAAGTTTTTTCGGGTGGTTTTTGGTCAAAAAAACTTTGCAATATTTCTTTTTGGTCTGGATTGGGTGTTTTTTCTTGTTTGGATAGCTGGTCTTTTTTTGCCTCAAAATATCGCCCAAACAGTGTATTCATTTTTTGATTTTGAGCATCTTCTTGGGCTTGGATAGCTTGTTGTTGCATACTTTCGATGGTTTGGGTAGGCAAGGAATTTTTGAGTGCATCATCAAACGCCAATATGTCGTTGGCAAGTTGATTTTCTATGTTGATGGCTTCTATCTGCCTCTCGAAGCTATCAAAACCCAGCGTTTTGTCTAATTCATACAAGTACGTTTGCATTTCTTTTTGTGAATTGGCTTTTTGGAGTTGGGCAGTAAGCAATGTTTCTTTGGCATTTATTTCTATCTTGCGCATCTCAAGTCC
>JAAFJK010000032.1 GCA_013298105.1 Cytophagales bacterium | reverse complement strand
ATTGGGTAGAGTCTATGACTGCCCTTACCGAAGACGCGGAAGGAAATTGGAAGCTCGTTTATTACAAGGACTTGCCCGAATCTAAACGAAGCCTCTCCACTACCCACAACAACCTCATAGACGAAGCCTCTGAAATAGACAAAATGGAAACTTTCTATCTCGCAGGCATCGTAAGGGCTGGATTGAAGATTTAAAATTTTTCGGTTCTCAGACAATTTTTGTGGTAGTTTTTTTTGCTCAATAGGATAGGGTTTAAAACCCTATCCTATCCTATTGAGCAAAAAAGGCGTTTCTTGAATCCGAACTTGCTCAAAAAATGTTTTTCCACAAAAATTGTCAGAGAACCAACTTTTCTACAAAACCATCTTCATGTGTTTGATGTTTGCCTCCTCAAAAATATCGCCTACAGGCAAAAATCCAAACTTTTGATAAAGTGGCATCGCACTCATTTGTGCATGGAGATAGCGCAACTTGCCTACCGACTGCGGATAGGTCTGTATATCTTCCAAAACAGCCTGTATCAAACTTTGTGCAATGCCTTTGCCTCTGTGGGCAGGCAAGACCGCAAAACGCTCCAGCTTGATGCCTTTTTCTGTAAAACGCCACCGAGCTGTACCACAAGCCTCACCTGTAGTATCGTCTGTAGCCAAAAAATGAGTAGCTGTAGAATCGTATTCATCATATTCCTCGTCTGCCGAAACGTGCTGTTCTTCCACAAACACCACATGGCGATGTGCCTTGCCTGCCCATACTCAGTTGAGTTAAAAAGTATTTTTTGTATCATCTTGCAAAAAAACAGTATTTTTTTGGATTTAGATAACAGACGCGCCGTCTATGCTACAAAAATATTTTTTTTTTCAAAACCCATGCAACCTTTCCTGCTACTTTTACATCTTACCAATAGAAGCGCATAAAGTACCTCGTACTTCTTACTTCAAACCTACTAAGCGTATGTCCATATATACCACAGATGTAACCCTCCTAAATGCCTGCAGGCAAGGTGAACGCCTTGCGCAACGGGAGCTTTATGAGCGGTACTATCGCAAAATGTTTGCGGTCTGTCTGCGGTATATCAAGCAACGCCAAGAGGCAGAAGATGCGCTCACAGAAGGTTTTATGAAAGTTTTTGGAAATATCAATCAATACAAAGAAATAGGAAGTTTGGAAGGCTGGATACGCAAAATCATGGTGCATGAATGTCTGATGACACTCCGAAAACAACGCCTCATGTATGCCGAAACAAATGCAGAAGAACTTGCCCAGCTCAGCGACAACACAGACTGTACCGCACAGATGCACGCAGACGAACTGATGGAACTGATACAAGATTTGCCTGTAGGCTACCGCACGATATTCAACCTATACGCCATAGAAGGTTATACACACAAAGAAATCTCCGAAATGCTGAATATCTCTGAAAATACTTCCAAATCTCAGCTCTCACGCGCAAGGACATATTTACAAAAAAAAGTACACGCGGATAAGAAGTACGAACTGATGTAAAAAATTAACTGATTTAAATTTCATTTCCTAACTATCAAAAGTCATGAACTTCGACAAACCATTTCGTGATAAACTGCAAGACCACGAAGAAACGCCTACACATGACATTTGGGCAAAACTTTCGGAAAGGCTCGATGCTGAACAAAAACCTACCAAGCACCGCACGATAGGCTTTTATAGGTATGCAGTAGCCGCTTCTATAGCTTTATTCATAGCTACAGGCGGGCTTTGGTACGGGGGCAGGCAAGGTATAAATCTCGAAAATCAAAGCGCATATACCCCCATAAAAATAGAAAAAGAAGATTTTAAAAACGCTATAGCCTTCAAAGATACGACTTCACATACCAAAAAACAACCCAATACATTACCCAATACGCCCTCAAAAGACTCCAAAAAACAACCCGAAACAAAAACAAAACCCAAACAAGAACGCCCTAAGATGATACCCGCCTTGCCTGCCCGTACTGAACTTATCGCAAGGCAAAGTTTCAAAACAGTAGTGCCTCCTTTACAAGACTATGAAGATACAGAGGATATGCTTCCC
>JAAFJK010000393.1 GCA_013298105.1 Cytophagales bacterium | reverse complement strand
GGCAGGTATTTATATGGTCATTCGCTCGAATGTCCTCTTTACGCTTGCCCCTTTTACGTTAGATGTCATCACGATAGTAGGCTTATGCACCGCCTTGCTTGCCGCAAGTATTGGTATTTTCCAAAATGACATTAAAAAGGTATTGGCATATTCTACAGTGAGCCAGTTGGGTTATATGTTTATTGGTTTGGGTGTGATGGCGTATAGCTCGGCTATGTTCCATGTCATGACGCACGCATTTTTCAAAGCACTCCTATTCTTGGGTGCAGGCAGTGTCATTCACGCTATCCATGATGAGCAAGACATTCGCAATATGGGTGGGCTAAGAAAATATATGCCTATCACATTCATAACATTCCTCATAGCTACTATAGCTATAGCAGGTATTCCTCCCTTTGCAGGCTTTTTCTCCAAAGATGAAATCATGGCACACGCATTTCAGTATAGCCCGATAGTGTGGGGCTTGGCGTTGCTTGGTTCCGCTATGACCTCGTTTTATATGTTCCGTTTGTTGATTCTTACGTTTTGGGGAAAATTCAGAGGGACAGAAGAACAAAAACACCATTTGCACGAGTCGCCTTTGGTGATTACATTGCCGTTGATGGTGTTGGCAATTCTTTCTATAGTAGGTGGATTCATAGGTATTCCGCACGTATTTGCCAAAGAAATGCACTGGCTTGAGCATTTCATGCAGCCTCTTTTTACAGAAACTGCCAAATTGAGTAGTCATTTTGGACATTTGCATCTTTCTGCCAACCAAGAATTTGGCTTAATGGGTGCGTCAGTCCTTGCGGTACTTGCTTCTATGACTGTAGCTATATTCATGTACGCCAAGCGCGTACCTGTAGCAGACGATAAGATGACAGGCGTACCTAAGTTGGTCTATAACAAATACTACATAGACGAAATCTATGATATGCTTATCTCCAAACCTATTTTAGTACTTTCAACATTTTTCCACAAAGTAGGCGAGGCAATAGTAGATGCTTTTGTGAATGGCGCAGGTGGTTTGACTATTTTGCTCAGTCAAGGTTTGCGCAAATTGCAGACAGGCAGTGTGGGATTTTATGTCTTGGCGATGGTTGTGGGTATGGTGGCACTTTTGGCAGTGAATTTCTTTGTATAAAATATCGCGCCCTTGCCTGCCCACCGAACGACATCGCTTTCCGCAAAGATGCCGAACATACAAACCTGACTATCGAGCAGATAGAAACATTGTATCAAGAAAAATACTAAAAACGAATGCTATTCTTGACCTTGCCTGCCCCACCGCAGGCAAGGTTTTTGTTTCATATATTCGTAACAGTTGCACAAAAATTGCTACTAATATACCCATTATGAAATATTATATTTTGTTTTTTTTCGCCTTTGCAGTAGCCACTCACACATGGGCGCAAAATCAAGAAAAAGTATGGCGCGACTCTTTGCAAAAGCCAACTACGGCTGATTCAAACAAAATCAAAGCCATGTTGAACTTAGGCAATGTCTTATCTACTTCAGATTCAGTCATGGCAGGCTTGCGATACATAGAAACTGCCTTGAAAATGGCAGAACAGAAAAACAATCCCAAGCTCATAGCTTTTAGCCATCTTACCCTCGCTACTACACATCAGAGGCTCGGCAATCCAGCCGAAGCCTTGAAAAACTATAGACTTGCCTCCCAATTATTCGAAAAGCTAAAAATATTCAACCAACACATTCATTGCCTACAGTGCATAGGCAAAATGCATGAAATACAGCTAAACTATGACCGCGCCCTACAATATTACCAAGAAGCACTCGATAAAGCCAGCAAAAAAAATATAACTACCCAAATTTCTTTCGCTTATAACAACATAGGCAATGTTTATTTCTACAAAAAAGCCTATCCCAAAGCCATCGCTTATCAATTAAAAGGCATTGATATACGGAAAAAATACGATTCTACTTCCATACAATATAGCTACCACGATCTTGCCTCCATCTACAACGATATGGGTAAAAAAGATTCTGCAGTCTATTATTTGCAAAAAGCGCATCAAACAGCCCAAAAATACAACGACATACAGTTTATAGCTTTGGGTGCCATCAGTTTTGCCGCTGCTTTAGACTCTGCGGGTAGGCACAAAGAAGCCCTCGATATAGCCGAAAAAGGCTTAGAGATTGCCCAAAAACTGGGTATAAAAAGCAGTATTTCAGACCTTACCCGCTACTTAGCCGCGTCTTATACCTTAGACAATCAACCCGCCAAAGCTATCCAAATGTACGAAATGCACACCACCTACAGAGATAGCTTGGCAACAGAAGAACGCACCCGCGAGATTGCGAAGCTCGAAACCAACCACGAAATAGAAAGACACGCCCAAGAAGCCCAAAAAGTAAGGGCAGAACAACAACAACAACGTTATTGGCTGATAGCTACAAGCGTAGGCATCATATTGCTTTTGGGTGTGGCGGTGGCTTTGGTCAAACTCAACAACGATCGAAGAAAAGCCAATCTTGATTTACAAGAAAAAAACGAAGAAATCAATCAACAAAAAGAGGAGCTGACTATCATTGCCGAAAATCTGGAAACTGCCAACCAAGAAATCAACCAAAAGAATGAAGAACTAACCATCATTGCCGAAAATCTGGAAACTGCCAACCAAGAAATCAACCAAAAGAATGAAGATGTAACCGCAAGCATCAGCTATGCAAGTCGTATTCAGCAAGCCATCTTGCCTACCCTTGACGAACTGAAAAGAGGTTTTACAGAAGTATTTGTGCTTTTTTGTCCACGCGATGTCGTATCAGGCGATTTCTATTTCTTCAGTATGGTAGGCAAGGAACACATTTTTGCAGTCGCAGATTGTACGGGACATGGCGTACCTGGTGCGCTGATGAGTATGGTAGGCAATGAACTTTTACACGAAATAGTAGATAGAAAACACTTTACTGTACCTGCCGAAATCTTGACTGCCCTACATAAAGGCGTGCGACAAGCCCTCAAACAACACGAAACAGACAACCGAGATGGCATGGATATAGCCATCATCAACCACAACGCGGCACAAAATACTTTGCAGTTCGCTGGGGCTAAAAACCCTATCGTTTATATCCAAAACAACGAACTAAAATACATCAAAGGCAATGCACTCACTATCGGAGGCGAACAGCGCGAACAGGAGCGTGTATTCGATAACCATACCTTGCCTACCCAAGACATAACTTGGGTGTATATGTTCTCTGATGGTTTTCAAGACCAGTTTGGCGGAGCGCAAAATAAAAAATACACCATTACAAAATTAAGAGAATTACTTGGCAATATATCTATCCAAACACCTGAATATCAGCATAAAGCCTTACTAAGTGCTTTTCAAAATTGGCGCACAGAAGCCCGCGAAAAGCAAATAGATGATGTCTTGGTAGCAGGTGTACGCCTTTCATAACTCACTTCAAACCTCATACTTATGTCCATCAACGAAATACAAAACGAAATCATAGAAGAATTTGAACTCTTTGACGAATGGGAAGACCGCTATACGCACCTCATCGAGCTGGGTAAAAAACTACCTATTTTGCCCGAAGAACACAAAACCCCCGACCGAATCGTAAAAGGCTGTCAATCAAGTGTATGGCTCTTGCCTACCCTACAGGCAGGCAAGGTCGTTTTTCAAGCCGACAGTGATGCTATGATAGTCAAAGGCTTAGTAAGCCTACTTGTACGCATACTTTCTGAGCAAACGCCCCAAGACATAGCAACTGCTGAACTCTATATGTTCGAGAAAATAGGCATGACACAGCACCTCTCGATGACTCGCGCCAATGGACTTGCTTCCATGATAAAGCAAATGAGAATGTATGCTATAGCTTTAAGTTAAAATAACTATTTTTGCAAAATGTACGACTTACCTTATCACAAAGAACATCAGCCTGAAGTCATCAAGGAACTTGTTGCAAAATATCCTTTTGCGTTTTTGACAGGGTGTGATGCCGAAAATAAGCCTGTGGCTACTCAAGTTCCGCTTTTTTTGGAAGAAATAGCAGGCAAGATGGTTTTAAGTGGACATATCATGAAAGGTACTGACCACCACAAGGCTTTTTTGCACAATCCGAATGTATTGGCGGTTTTTACAAGTCCACATATTTACGTAAGCGGTACTTGGTACAGCAATCCGCATACACCCTCGACTTGGAACTATATGAGCGTGCATTTCAAAGGCACGATTCGTTTTTTGGACAAGGAAGCACTGGAGGAAATGTTGCGTAAAACAAGCCTTCATTTTGAGAATTACAACCCACATTCTACCACTGTTTTTGACAATCTATCTCCAGATTTGATAAAAAGAGTGATGCCTGCCATTGTAGCCTTTGAGATAGATGTCCAAAAGATGGACAATATTTTCAAACTAAGCCAAGACCGCGACCACGAAAGCTATCAAAATATCCAAGAAAAACTCAAACAGCAAGGCGAAGCAGGAGAGTTTATAGCTACCGAAATGCAAAAACGTACAGACAGTCTTTTTTAGAACGCCTTGTTCTTCCAAAAATCTATATCATATCACAATCACAGACATGATTAAAAATCCAGAAGACGTACTCAAAGAAATAAAAAAACGCGACTTTGCGCCTGTGTATTTTCTGCATGGGGAGGAGAGTTTTTATATCGACCGCATCACAAATTTGATAGAAGAAAGCGTCCTTACACCCGCCGAGCGTGGTTTTAACCAAACAATGCTCTATGGGCGCGATATTACTATGGGCAACATCATCACGCAGGCAAGGAGATTCCCGATGATGGCAGAGAGGCAAGTCGTCATCATCAAAGAATTTCAGCAACTACCCGACCTTGCCAAAGAAGAAAGTACCAAGATGCTCGAGGCATACATAGCCCAAGCACAGCCAAGCACTGTGCTTGTGCTGGCACACAAGCACAAAACCCTGAATAAAAATAGCAAACTCTATAAATCGATTGAAAAAAATGCGACTGTAGTAGAAACAAAAAAACTCTATGACAATCAACTCCCCGCATGGATTCAAAACTACCTGAAAGACCAAAAATATAACATCGAACCCAAAGCCGTACAACTTTTGGCAGAAGCTGTAGGGGCTGATTTGGGAAGAATGAGCGGGGAGTTAGACAAACTTTGCCTGAATGTATCCCCCGAAACGCCCATCAACGAACAGATGATTGAGAAATTTGTGGGGATTAGCAAGGATTACAATGTCTTTGAACTCCAAAACGCCATAGCCCAGCGCGACAGGAGCAAAGCCTTCAAAATCCTTGCCTACTGGGAAGCTAATCCCAAAAAACAACCGCTCATACCTACTATAGCCATGCTTTTTGGGTATTTTGTAAAATTACTCCTCGCCACCCAAGAAAAAGACAAATCTGACCAAAACCTTGCAAAAGTCTTGAAAATAAATCCTTACATAGTGAAAGATTATAAACTTGCGTTGCAAAATTACAATTCGCCACAACTGTTGGAAACTATCCGCCTGCTCCGAATGGCTGATTTACAGACAAAAGGCATCATCGCAGGCGGAGGTGAGGAGAGCGAAATATTAAGAGAATTTATATTTAAAATCCTCTAAAAAGCGTCTGCCAAGCCGCTATTTTCTCGAAAAACTCAAACAAATAAGCTGGATTCAAGGCTATCAAAAAAGCTATGCCATATACGCCCCCAAAAAAATGTGCATCATGTCCTATGTTGTCTTGCGAGTTTTGGGACATATAATAAGAATACCACAAATACAATCCACCATAGATAACCGCAGGCATCGGGATAAAAAATATCAATAACCTTGTCCAAGGGTGCAACAAGATAAACGCAAAAACGACTGCCGAAACTGCCCCAGATGCACCCAAAGCGCGATAACCTACCATGTATCTATTTTTGTAAAAGGCAGGCAAGCCCGCTACTACTATAGCCGATAGGTAAAAAAGCGCGTAAAAAAGCGCACCTATTTGTACGTGTCCCCAATATTCTTGAAAAACAAGCTCAATGTGTTGCCCAAAAACATACAACAGA
>JAAFJK010000749.1 GCA_013298105.1 Cytophagales bacterium | reverse complement strand
GATTTTGTCATTTTGAGCAAAGCGAAAAATCTCGTCATTGTAAGACGATTTGTGAACGAAAATCGAGATTCCTCCTTTTAGTCGGAATGACAAAGCGTATCCCAAAACCACTTTCCGATGTGTATATATGAAAATTTGTAACTTTGTATAACTAAAAATCTAAAACCTATGAAATCTTTTGAAAAATGGGAAACAGAAGAAGTAGAGCAAACTTTTGCTATCAAATTTTTGCGTAATCTGCCCCTCATGAACGATTGGATTGCTTTTTCACAAAACCTTACCTCCAGCGAGCAAGAAAAATCTGAAGAATTGCGCCTTTTTCTGAGCGAATTTGCCGATTTTTGGAATGAAGAGGATATGAAAGCCTTTTTTATATTTCCGATTGTGCAAATGATTAATTTCTATGCACTTGACAAATACCGTACTTTTATGGAGGCTACTTTAGAAGTGGACCTTACTGATGCTCAAAACAACCCTTGTACGCTTCGAGGCAGGGTAGAAATGGTGGTAGCAACAGGCAAGCAACGTCCTCAAACACCTTTTTTCTTCTTGAATGAATACAAAGCTCAACGCAAAGTGGTAACAGACCCAAAAGGACAACTCCTAATTGCTATGCTTGCGGCACAAGCTAAAAACAATGGCAAAAATTTGCCTATTTATGGTATGTATAACATTGGGCAATTATGGTTTTTTGTGGTCTTGGTAGGCAAGGAATATACCACAAGCAAAGCCTTTGATGCTACAGACCAAGACGACCTAAAGCAAATCATCAATGCCCTGCAATATGTAAAGGCGCACATAGAAAGGAATGTTTGAACAATATATAAAAATTTGCAACTTTGTATAACTAAAAATCTAAAACCTATGAAATCTTTTGAAAAATGGGAAACTGAAGAAGTAGAACGCACTTTTGGTATTAATTTTTTGCGTAATATGTCTTTAATGAACGACTGGTTGCAGTTTCAACAAATACTGACTGCTGATGAGATTAAAATAGCTGAAAATTTACGCGCTTCGTTGTTAGACTTTGTTAATTTTTGGAATGAAGAAGATATGAAAGTCTTTTTTATTGTACCTGTATTACAAATAGTAAATTTTTCCGCGCTTGATAAATACCGAGTTTTTATGGAAGCTACTTTGGAAGCTACCCTCACAAATACACAAAACAATCCTTGTATGCTTCGAGGCAGAGTAGAGATGGTAGTGGCTACTGGCAAGCAACGCCCCCAAACACCTTTCTTTTTTCTCAACGAATACAAAGCACAACGCAAAGTGGTAACAGACCCTCAAGGACAACTCCTCATTGCTATGCTCGTGGCACAAGCCAAAAACAATGGCAAAAACTTGCCTATTTATGGAATGTATAACATTGGGCAGTTTTGGTTTTTTGTGGTCTTGGCAGGCAAGGAATATACTACAAGTAAAGCCTTTGATGCTACAGACCAAGACGACCTAAAGCAAATCATCAATGCCCTGCAATATGTAAAGGCGCACATAGAAAGGAATATTTGAAAATAAAAAAAACAACCTCATGCAATCACAAAAAAAAGGCATCTGGGGCATCATTACAGCCTCGTCTGTAGGCACGCTCATTGAATGGTACGACTTCTATATTTTTGGGAGTTTGGCGGCTTCAGGCATCATTGCCAAACAATTTTTTCCTTCCGATAATCCCACCGCCGCGTTCCTATCATCGCTGGCTACCTTTGCGGCGGGCTTTGTGGTAAGACCTTTTGGCGCGTTGTTCTTTGGACGTTTGGGCGACTTGATAGGCAGAAAATATACTTTTTTGGTAACGCTTTTGCTGATGGGTGGCGCGACTTTCGTCATTGGGCTTGTGCCAAATTATGCCACTATTGGCGTTTTCGCACCTATGCTGGTGCTTTTGTTGCGTCTTTTGCAAGGATTGGCATTGGGAGGCGAGTACGGAGGCGCGGCTACTTATGTAGCAGAACACGCGCCTTCGAGCCAACGCGGTTTTTATACAAGTTTTATCCAAACTACCGCTACTTTGGGGCTTTTACTCTCGATAGGCGTTATTTTGGCAGTGCAGGCAAGTGTAGGCAAGGAGGCATTTGAGGCATGGGGTTGGCGCATACCTTTTTTGGTTTCCGTTTTTTTGATAGGCATTTCGTTTTATATTCGCCTCAAAATGCATGAATCGCCTCTTTTTATGCAAGCAAAAGAGGCAGGCAAGATTGTCAAAAATCCTTTGATAGAAAGTTTTACGAAAAAGAAAAACTTGCGTTTGGTGTTGCTTACGCTTTTTGGGGCGACAGCAGGGCAGGGCGTGGTTTGGTACACAGGGCAATATTACGCGCTTACCTTCATGAACAAAACTTGCAACCTCGACTCCATGCAAGCAAACCAAATCATCATGGTAGCGATTGTTTTTGTAACGCCTTTTTTCGTATTTTTTGGGTGGCTTTCCGATAAAATCGGCAGGAAATGGATTATGATGTTGGGTATTTTGTGTGCTATTCTTTCCTACCGCGCCATTTACCAAACTATGTACGAACTTTCTACCAACATTCATAAAATTGCCGAGAAAGAGCATATTACCCCAAAAATTACTACTAAAGACGACCTAACTACTACAGAAATAATCTTGACAGATGGCGCAAAATACACCAAAACAGAAAAGAAAATTCTTAACAAAAAGCCTGAAATCAAGGAAATAGTAGTGTTGGATAAGGCGCATTTTTGGGCAATGACTTTCCTGACTTTCATTCAAATATTTTTCGTAACCATGGTGTATGGACCTATTGCGGCATTTTTGGTGGAACTCTTTCCTACCGAAATCCGCTATACGTCTATGTCGCTTCCCTACCACGTGGGCAATGGCATTTTTGGGGGACTTACGCCTTATATTGCCTATAGTTTGGTGGAGGCAGGCAAGGCAAATGGCTCGCCTACCCCTTATCTTGATGGTTTGTGGTATCCTATCGCAGTAGGCGCGGTTTGTTTTGTGGTGGGTTCTATTTTCCTTTCGAATAAAATTGTGCGGGATAAATAGTTTTAGTAAAAGCCAAAAAATAAGCGGAATGAATTTGATAACGACTTTAAAGATTAGTAGCGTTTTTGTGTATGCTTTTGGCACGCGGATAACGCAGATTAAGCGGATTTTCACGGATTTTTTATATTTCAGAAATTAAAAAATCCGCGTTATCCGCGTGCCTCTTTCACAAATTAATTATGTCCTTATCAAACTAATCTAAAGTCCCCAATATATATTTTGTGGCTTTAGTTATTGCAGGGGCAAAACTATAGCACAGGCTTTCGCCTGTGCTATAGTTTATTTTGGTTCTTCGAAAGTTATTGCGGAATATTCTGTAGAACAGGCTTCCAGCCTGTTTATTATTTGAAACAACAGGCTGGAAGCCTGTTCTACAGTTTTGCCTGCGCAATAATTTTTTAAGAACCTTTTTTTATTTTCCCAAAAACATGAGATAGTTCCAAACACCCACCAAGCCCGGTTTGATTTTGCAAAGTACAGGCTCAAACGCTTCAAGCAATACAGGCAATACTTGCCCTTCGAGCTTCACATGATTGCCTTTCATGAATTTGCGGTAAAAGCCAAAATTAGCTTTGTGAAAATCTACCACTGCCACATAGCCCCCTTCTTTGAGGTCTTTTTTGGCTTGATGAATTAAATCTACGTACTGTGGATTTATCATCGTGAGCGAGTATGAAAAGAGGATAAGGTCAAATTGCTTGTTATAGTCGTCATTGCCTCCGTATGGTTTTTCTAATAACTCAATGCGGTCGTTGTAGGCTTCTAAGTTCTTGCCTGCCTGCCGAAGCATATCGCCTGATACGTCCATACCTACTATGTGCGCATTGGGGTATATTTTGGCGATTTCGACCATATTGATACCTGTACCACAGCCCACTTCAAGGATTTTGAGGGGCGCGTCTTTGTCAAAAGGTAGTTTTTGGAGGATAGTCTTTCTGCCATATAAGAAAGTCCAGCGCGTAAGGTCATAGATTTTTGCCTGAAAAGCATAATAGCTTCTCATGTCATTTACTTGCGCTTCTTCGTCGTGGGCGAATTCTTTTTTGCTCATGTGGATTTTTATTTTCAGGGTGCAAAGTTATGAAAGTTTTACAAAAAATGGTTAATTTTGTGCCTTAATGTCTGATAGTATTCTATGTTTACTGCAATTTATAAAAAAGATGAACGCCTTTTGCGTGCCACCAAATTAGAAAAATTAGCGGCACTTTTGCCTGAAAGTATCGTCTGGGTGGATTTATTCAATGCCAATGATGCCGAACGCAAGCAAGTGGAACAGATTTTTCAAATCAATCTTGAGAACGTGGAATATGCACTTGAGCGAGAAACATTTTTGAAATACATAGAAACAAAAGACGAGCTTTTTCTGCAATCGAACTATATTTTGCCTGATATAGAAAAAGAAACTGCCTACTGTGAATACATAGCCTCACAAGTGCTTAAGCAAAATACGCTCATATCTATGCGCAATCATGAGCTAAAATCATTCATAGAAACTCGCAAACGGCTCGAGGCAAATCCAAGTTTTTTTGCAGATGGGCATCATATACTGATTACTATTTTTGAAGTGCGCATAGACCTGAATGCAAATATCCTAAATAAAATAGGCAAAGAAGTAGAAAAATTTGGGCAAGAGCTGATAAGACAAAAAAGTCCGAATGAAAAAACATTGCTTCAGATTGCAGATATGCAAGAAAAAACTATGCTTATCCGCCAAAACTTGATAGAATACCAACGTCTGCTTTCTGTGATGCTCAGAAGTACGCGGTTTTCGGAAAGTATGCACGAGAGGTCACGGATTCTACTCAAAGACATTGGGACATTGATGCAACAAATAGATTTTGCTTTTGAGCGACTCTCGTATTTGCAAAACACGCTCTTGGGGCTTATCAATTTGGCACAAAGCAGTATCATCAAAATATTCACAGTGGTATCTATTTTATTCATGCCGCCTACCATGATAGCGGGTATCTATGGCATGAATTTTGAGAAAATGCCCGAATTAAAGTGGTCTTGGGGCTATCCTTTGGCTCTCTGCATGATGTTTTCGGCATCTTTGATTATTTTCGCACTTTTCAAAAAACGAAGATGGCTATAAGGTTTCACAAGTCATTAACAACTTAGATTGCAACTTTTGTGTAAGTTTACAAGGTCATGACAATAGACTTCTTGCGAATCTCCAATTCGCAAGAAGTCTAATAAACTAAAACCAACGTTTATGAACTTACAAGCTACCTCAATGCCCTACCGCGCACTGTATATAGGCGCACTTGCCTACGCAATCTCCTCTTGTTCGACTATTTCCTTGCCTACCCGCCCACAACGCGAAGCCCAGACCTCTTTCAAAGATAATATAGAAGTGGGCTTGCAATACGAAGGCGTTACGCGCGAATGGGTAACTTTCAGTACAGTGATTTCGAATTATTCGGAAGTACCTGTGGAAGTCCAGCCCCATAAAATCTATAGGACAAACACGCTCCAGACCTCCAAACCTTTGCCTGACTTGCCTGCCATCTCCCCCGAAGCAAAAATAAGAGATTACCAAAACCGCATCATC
>JAAFJK010000369.1 GCA_013298105.1 Cytophagales bacterium | reverse complement strand
TTTTTTTATAATCTAAAATACACTTTTTTCTTTAAAAAGTACAAATACACGCACTTAAAAGCATAAAAAACAATAAAATGAACGCATTTTTCTTTTAGATTATCTTGTTATTGTATAATTTTGCACGCAAATAAAAATTACAAATTTCTTAAAAAAATGATGACTATTACCATGAGCGAAAACCCAACCCACCACATAGCCCTTGCAACTGCTTGCACAGAAGCGCGTGATAAGTTCGCACAGCTTGACAGCGAAGGATTCAAGTCTATGATTGAAAAATTGGACTATCTTGTTGTAAGTTTCAATGCAGACAAAAACCCTATCGGGCTTTATGAAGTAGCAGAAGAAGCACTTACAGCACTCAAAGAGCAAAAAACAAAAAATACGCGCAAAGTAGCCCAAAAACTACTGGATACATTGGAAAATGCCCTCAACGCGCAATAATCCTGACCTTTTCAGAAAATAAAACGCCCTTATATAAAGGGCGTTTTTTATTAAACTCCTTGCGAAAAGGGCAGGGTTGAGGTATCAAAAATTATTTAAACCGTTTTTGCGAATAAGTCGGACTTTCAGTCCGCATAAGCCTGTCCCAAAACGTAAAATACAGCCCATAATTGTACCGAAACTCTTTGTGATGCAACGCATGATGAGTCGCTCCAATCCACCAACGCCAAAACCAATGTTTTTGAAAATAAGGCGGATAAAGCTCAATGTCCAAATGATTGATGACACTCGAGAGTGTCATCAAAGTGAGCAAAAAAACCACTACGCCATAGTGAATAGGCACAAAACAAACTATCAACGGCAAAGCCAATGCTTCTAAAACTGCCTCTGAAGGCTGAAAAGAAAACGCTGTCCAAGGTGAAGTTACCAAACTATCATGGTGAACTTTGTGAAAATAACGATACAATTTTGGTATGTGCATCAGCCTATGCAACCAATAATAATACGTTTCGTGTAAAAGCATAGCCAACAAAAGGCTGCATGGTATATACCAAATGTCTTGCCAAGAAATGAGCGCGTAAATCTGCGTGTAGCCTATTTGCCACATCAAAACCATACCTCCGCCTGCTACCGCAAACACAAACGAAGTAAGCAAAGACCAGCCTATTTCACGTCCGAACTGTCCGCGTGTATAGGCTTTTGAGCTGATTTTGTAGGCAAGGTAGGCTTCTTTTTTCCAAACATGGAAGTAAAAATAAAAAAGACCTGCCACCAAAAAATACCGAAAAACTACCACACCAAACATAGCCGCGACTGCTATCGTAAAGGCAGGCAAGGTATTCAAATTTTCTAAAAACAGGTTGATAAACATAAACTGAAAAAGTTGATTATTCCTTGAATGTCCACCGCAAAGCCACAATTAAAAGTGATACAAGCGAAAAAAGCATATACCACTGCATCGGGAATATCATACTACTGAATATTTTGCCCAAAATAGAAAGTCCCCAAATGCTCACTATAGTCAGGAAAACTCCTGCTATCTTGACTAAATATTTTTTGAATAACAGTTGCTGGGTACTAAATTTGATAGTCAGCTTGCCTGCCCCAAAGTCCAGTTCAGCTTGTGTGGTATTAAAGTGCTTGAGATGATAATTTTCTTTATATTGACTGATTGTGTCGTCCAAATGTTTTTGATTTGCTTCAGTATTTTGTTTGTTGAGTGCTTTTTTATTACTCATCATAAGCTCAAAATCAGCCAAATAACCCATCATTTCGGGTGTAAATATATGCGCTTGGTCTATCTGAAAAAAAGGCTTTTTATTAAAGAACTTTACAATGTATTTTTGACATTTTTCGGCTAATTCTTGGTCATATTTTTCTTCTTTCATGAATTGTGTATGTAATTTTATCTGAAATTGTGTAAAATGTAAGGTATAAACTGCATATTCTACACTCGATTTGATACGCTTGTAGGCGTGTTGAATATATCCAAAATCTTCAGCAAAAGTTTGGGCTTCTTCTTGCAAATAAAGCATCAAAAGATATTTTTCAAAATCGTAAAGATATGCCAAATCCTCGAGTGTATATTTTTGAGTTTTGAACCATTTGAACTCAAAAGTTTCTGCTTTTTTGAGGCTTGTCAAAAATTTTGCATAGAGAATATTTGCCTCTCCTTGAAATGCCTCAATGGGCTTGAAAGAAGCAAAAAAATGCCAAACCTCATATCTGAAAAGCTCCAACGCTCGCTCCACTGATAGAAAATCTATCAAATACGGCAAAACCCTTGTATTTATGGTATCTTGATTTTTGTAGGTTTTGATGATGCGTTCCGCTTTCGTAGCCCCACAATCTTGTGTGATAGTTTCAAAAATTTGTTGTTGAGTTTCTACAGGCAAATCTTCAAAAAACACGAGTGCCTTTTGATGCACTTCATGCCATATATCAAGATAGCTTTTTAAATAAGTGTGCATAAGGAAAATTTACGATTATATAAAAATAAAATACTTACCTCAAACCTCTCAAGTTATGTCCACGCCACGCAAACCATGCAATATAAGCATAACAAATTATAGCTAAACTAAACGCCATTTGCGCCCCTACAGCATCAGCCAATACACCCTGTAGCAAAGGCACGACCGCACCACCTACTATAGCCGTACTCAAAAGTCCCGCGCCTTGATTCGTGAATTTGCCCAAATCCTTCACTGCCAACGTAAAAATAGTGGGAAACATCAACGAATTGAAAAAACCAATCGCCAAAAATGCCCCTATAGAATACCAGCCTTTTGCCAAAACGCCTACCAGAATAAGCCCTATCACACACAACGCATTATACAAAAGCACCCTCGATGGCTTGAAAAGCCTGAGCGTAATAGCCCCTGCAAAACGCCCCACCATGGCACCTCCCCAATAATAAATCAAATACCTACCTGCTACTTTCTCCTCCAAAAGTGCCGTTTCTTGGATATAATTTGTCAAAAAACTACCAATCGATACCTCGCCTCCCACATAAAAAAATATCGCCCCCACACCCGCTACAAGGTGCGGAAATTGCCACGCGCTTGTTTGTGTTTGGGTAGGCAAGGTGGTGGATTTGGAGGCTTGTATGGCAGGCAAGTGCAAAAAAAGCATCAGCACCGCTATCCCAAAAAGCGTACACGCCAAACCCAAATAAGGAACTTGTACGGCTTGTAGATTTTGGTCTGTCGCCCCTTTTACCATCATAGAAAGTATCACTGCCGAGCCAAACAAAGGCGCAAGGGTAGTACCCAATGAATTGAAGGCTTGAGTGAGTGTAAGACGTGCAGGGGCAGTAGCAGGCTTTCCTAAAATAGAAACGTAGGGATTGCCAGCCACTTGTAGCAACGTAATGCCCGAAGCCAACACAAAAAGCGCACCCAAAAATAAGCCATACACCCGCAAAATAGATGCTGGATAAAACAATAAACAACCACAACCTGCCACCAAAAAGCCTATAATCATGCCGCGCTTGTAGCCCACACGCTCCACCAAAATCCCTGAAGGAACAGACATCACAAAGTACGCCCCAAAAAAACAAAATTGCACAAGCATACTTTGGGCATAATTCAGTTGAAAGGCTTGCTTCAGATAGGGTATCAAAATGTCATTCAGACAAGTAATGAAGCCCATCATAAAAAAAAGTACCGTCAAAGCACTCAAAGCTACTGTATAATTTGCTTCGGCAGTGGGCGCGGCTGTAGTAGATGTATCAGTTTGGAAATTTGCCATGCGCAAAAGTACGCTGTTATGGTGTGATTTACAAAAAATGAACCATCATTTTTTATCTGTCTTGGCAACTATGGTTCTTAAAAAGTTATTGCGGAATATTCTGTAGAACAGGCTTCCAGCCTGTTGTTTCAACTGTAGAACAAGCTGGAAGCCTGTTCTACATTTTTGCCTCCGCTTTTAGTAGCCCCCTTGATATTTGCGGGTTGTCCATTCAAAAGTTACCAAGCCAAGTAGCAAGAAAAAGAGCCATTTCAAGTTAATAAACTCCGATATTTCCTCAGAGCTATGAATCAAATTGGGCTTGATATTTGAGAGGATAGCCTCTGTCATCTTGTCTATCTGGTTGGCAGGAAAGAATTTGCCGTTTGTCTTTTCGGAAAGTTGGCGCAAAAGATTGTGGTCTGCAGTTGTGCTAAGTGCTTCGAGTTGCATACTACGTACTGTGAACTCACCTGTAGAACGCTCTACGCCTCCTTTAGTTTCGCTTACCGCCTCGTACTTATAAACGCCTTGTGGCAGATTGCTCATCTCAAAGCGCGTATTGCCTTCGGTGGGTGTAAAGCTATAGGTAGTAGTCTTGCCTGCCTCATGCGTAATGGTAAGCGTAATTTTTTGCCCATATACGCGCTCATAGATTTCATTGTAAAGTTCAGACTCGAAGGTTACTTTTTCAAAATCATAAAATTCTTGGTTGATGGGATAGACGCGCAAACGCCTTTTGTCCTCCTTTGTAGAAAGATATTGCACGAGCTTGCCTACCAACTCATCATAAGATTCGTGGCTGTTTTGGCGTGCAAACTCCTCCATGCGCCACTGCCATGAGTTCTCGCCTGCCAGCACTGCCGTTTTACGGTTTGCGTCTTGGCTTACGAGTAGCAAAGGCTTTTCAGTCGTAAGATTGCCTACACGCTGATAGAGGATGACCTCTGCCGCATTGCTGGTCGTATATTCTGCAAAAGGCACTGTTACGGGCGGGAGTTTATCAAAGAGCGTACTTTTAGAGTTTTCGAACGTGAATTTGGCAAACGTTTTATTGAAGGCAGGCGTTACTTGGTCTGTGCGTCCTGACCTGCCTGTTACTTTCAAGTCTTTGTAGATGCGGTTAAATTCGTTTAAGTCAGACTGTGCGCCCAGTATGTACCACGCAGGCAAGTCCTTGAACTTCTCCAACAAATCCGCGCCTATCTTGCCTACGTGGGGGATTTGGTGAAAAATAACTATGTCGTATTTTTCGGGCTTGAGTTGGTTTATGTTCGGGATATGCAAATCAAAGCTGTAATTTTCATTTTTGTCTATAGCACTTCGGAGTGCTTTGATGTCTGGGTGAGGCGAGGCGGCTACTACAAGCACTTTTTCCCTGCCTTCTATCACTTCCACATACACATCACGAGTGTTGTTCTGGGCTGTAAACTCACCCTCAAGTACATCTATGCTTACGACATAGTGCTGTATGCCTTTTTGCTTTGCTTGTGCATAAAAAGTAACGCTTTGCAAGTCGCCATCACCTTTGAAAGTAATATTTTTCTTATCCAAAATAGTCCCATTTTGGCTGAGGTAAGCAGTTATGGACTTGTTGGGAAAGCCAAAATTTTCTACTTCTGTTACAATCGGAAATTCATTGCCTTGATACGCCACCTTATTGGCAAGTACACTTCGGATACGCAAATCACGTTTGGGTGTGGTATCGCCGAGCGCAAGCGCATAGACAGGGAAGTTATAAGTCGCAAAAAGAGGCGAAAGTCCTTGATTATGAATCCCATCACTTATCAGTACTACTTTATCCAAGTTTCGGTTTTCATAATTATTTTTTACGCCATTCAGCAAATTGCTAAGATTAGATTGGGGAACATTGGGCTTGATATTTTGCATTTTAGCAAAATTCTTATCTGATTGTAGGGTTTGAATCTCTACTTCGAGTCCTTTTTGGCGCAATTTTTCGCTCACCTCATCTAATCGGGCATACATAGTCCGCAAGCGTGTAGTATCTATCCCTGCGAGGATAGACTGTGAATTGTCCACTGCAAAGACGACTGCAGGGCGTTCTTCTTTGTTGATGATTTGGCGCAGGTAAGGATTGAGTAGCAAAAGTAAGCAGATGATTGTTACAAGCACAAACCTACTCCCAGCCAAGATGCGATTGGTTTGAACAGACCAATTCGCTTTTTTTTGATACAATAACCAAGCGTACAATGCGCCCACTGCCAAGCAAACAAGAACAAGCCATGGAGAGCCTTGCAATAATATATTTTTCATAGCGCGCAAAGATAGCTTTTTTCTTGAAAAAAGCGCAATATAGCGAAAGAAATAACTATAGCTTTTTTCTTGAAAAAAGCGCAATATAGCGAAAGAAATAACTACAGCTTTTCACATAGAACATTTATCAAGGAACATTTATCAGCTCTTGTTCCCTTTCTGGTTCTTCGAAAGTTATTGCGGAATTTATAGAAGTCCACTGTATAGTCATTCTGTAAGGAATGAAAATAAAATAACATGATAATTTCACACACGCGAAGCCACGCTGTAAGCGTCTGTTGGCATTGCTTAACCGCGTAAAAGTTCGATAACAGACGCTTACAGCGTGGCT